>CAZWDE010000009.1:5567-24654 GCA_964632555.1 uncultured Limibaculum sp. | reverse complement strand
CGGCGGCGCGATCCATCTCGGCGAGCGCGACTGCTCGCTCCAGCGGCGCCACCAGAAGGTGCTCGAGGAGGCCCCGTCGCCGGTGATCGACGCCGCGACGCGGGCCGAGATCGGCGGGCTCTGCGCCCGGGCCGTCGCCGATATGGGATATGCCGGCGCCGGCCCCATCGAGTTCCTCTACGAGAACGGGCGGTTCTACTTCATCGAGATGAACACGCGCCTGCAGGTGGAGCACCCCGTCACCGAGACGATCTACGGGATCGACCTCGTGCGCGAGCAGATCCGGATCGCCGCGGGCCAGCCGCTGACGATCACCGAGGAGAGCCTCGCGCCGCGGGGCCACGCCATCGAATGCCGGATCAACGCCGAGCGGCTGCCCGATTTCGCGCCCTCGCCGGGCCGGGTGAAGGGCTATCACCCGCCGGGCGGCCTCGGCGTGCGGATGGACAGCGCGCTCTACGACGGCTACGTGATCCCGCCCTACTACGACAGCCTGATCGGCAAGCTGATCGTGCACGGGCAGGACCGCGAGGACTGCATCATGCGGCTCCGCCGGGCGCTGCACGAGCTGGTGGTCGACGGCGTCGACACCACGCAGGCGCTTTTCTTCGCCCTGCTCGAGACGCCGGAGATGCGCGACGGCGCCTATCACATCCACTGGCTCGAGGACTGGATCGGCGAGCACTACGCCCGGCTCTGAAGGGCCGGGAGCGCGGCCCGGCCGGCGCGCCGCGTCAGACCTCGGCCTTAGTCGACCTTGGCCTTCTGGTCCTTGATGCCGATGTCCGGCCGCGCAGGTCCCCTGATCCTGCCGACCTCAAAGCCGAAGCCCGGGTCCGACCTAACCGGACCGAGATACCAGGGCGCCAGTCGCGTCTCCCGCTCGGCGAGATCCTTGCGATCCTCGGGCAGCTCCGGCTTCAGCATCGCGTTGATCCGGGTTTCGAGAGACCGCGACGGCCTGACGACGCGTGTCTCGAACCTCGTCAGTGACAGGCCGATGTCTCGTTTGCGCGCCTCGCCATCCGGCGACGGCATCTTGCTCGTCGCGAGCTTCCGCTTCTCCTCGGCGAGCTTCTTCGCCCTGTCGAGCTCGCCCCCGGCCTCGGCGACATGGGTTTCGACGTCCTTCTTGGGCTTTGTCTTGGTCGGCTCGACTTTCTGTCTGGTCTCTTCGGCGCCCGGTTCGCCCATGGCGACACGCCTTGTCAAAATGCAAGCGGACATGGGACTTTGCGCCGCACCCGGCGTGACCGCAACCCTTCTGTCACATCTCAGCCCACACAAGCCCGCGTGGAGGTCTGCTATTCTCGCGCCATGAAGGATGCCGACTCAGAACTCGCCCTCACCCCCGGCCTGGTGCTCCGCGCCTATGCCGCGGGGGTGTTCCCGATGGCCGACAGCGCCGAGAACCCGGAGGTCTTCTGGGTCGACCCGCGGCGGCGCGGCGTGCTGCCGCTCGACCAGTTCCACCTGTCCCGTTCGCTGCGCAAGCGCCTGCTCAAGGGGCCGCACGAGGTGCGCATCGACACCGACTTCGAGGCGGTGATCGACGGCTGCGCCGACCGCTCGGAAACCTGGATCAACGACACGATCCGCGCCCTCTATGTCGACCTCCACCGGCTCGGGCACGCCCATTCGGTCGAGGTGTGGGAGGGCGGCGTGCTGATCGGCGGGCTCTACGGCGTGCGCCTCGAGAGCGCGTTCTTCGGCGAGAGCATGTTCAGCCGCGCGCGCGACGGGTCGAAGATCGCCCTCGCCCATCTCGTCGCGCGGCTCAAGCACGGGCGCTTCACGCTGCTCGACACGCAGTTCACCACGCCGCATCTCGAGGGGCTCGGCGCGCGCACGGTGCCGCGCCACCGCTACCACGCCCTGCTCGAGCGGGCGCTGCAGCGCCCGGCCGACTTCTACTCGCTGCCCGACCCCGCGACCCCCGAGGAGGTCGTGCAGCTGATCAGCCAGACGTCGAAGCGCGGGTGATCGAGGGCGGAGAGCGCGGGGCTCTCGGCAAACATCCAGCCCGCGAAGACAGGCTCGCCCGGCGTCTTGAGGTCCCAGACGGTCAGATGCGCGCGCGTGCCCTCCGCGCGATCGCCCGCGGGCGCCCGACACGCGGCGACCCGGATCCGGAGCCGCCCGAACGCGCCCTCGTCGCCGGAGGCGAGCTCCACCGTCTCGCTCGCGCCGGTCATCTTGTCGAGCTTGCGCAGCCGCGCGCCGGCGCGCAGCTCGGTCTCGACGCCGATGATCAGCTCCGGGCGCCGGCTGCGCTCGGTGGTGAAGGGCGCGGCCTTGAACTCGATCCCGGGGCGCTCCTCGCGGTCCCCGCCGTCCTCGCCCGGGGCGATGAAGCTCTGCGCCGCGGCCGAGGCGGCCAGCCCGGCGAACAGCGCCGCCGCGCGGATCACGGAAGCACCGCGCGCAGCCGCAGGCGCACATAGTCGCCCCACCAGATGCCCGCGGCGTCGCGGAGCGCCGGCGCGGCCAGAGCCGCCACGGCGGCGGCGGCGGGCCTGCGCCGGGCCTCGGGCAGCAGCGCGAGGGCGGGCGCGGCGAGCGTCTCGAGCCACGCCTCGAGCCCGGCGTCGAGCCGCGTCGGCCGCGGGATCAGCGCGATCTCCTCGATCCGGAACCCGGCCGCCTCGAGCCGCGCGCGATGCTCCTCGGGCGTGGGGAAATACCAGATCCCGGAGAGCGTGGTCGCGACGCCTTCCCCCGCCAGCACCGCGATCAGCGCGGTGCGGATCGCCGCGACGTTGCCATGCCCGCCGAACTCGGCGACGAGCCGCCCGCCGGGGCGAAGCGCCCGCGCCACGCCGGCGATCACCGCGTCCGGCTCGGTCATCCAGTGCATCGCGGCGTTGGAGAAGACCGCGTCGAACCCGGCGCCGACCTCGAGCGCCTGCCCGTCCGCCACCCGCGCGTCGAGCCCGCGGGCGCGCGCCGCGGCGACCATGTCGGGCGAGGCGTCGACCGCCACCACCGCGGCCCCCGTGGCCGCGATCCTTTCGGTCAGCGCGCCGTCGCCGCAGCCGAGATCGAGCACGCGCTCGCCCGGCCGCGCGTCAAGGAGATCGAGCAGCGGCGCCCCGAGATCGCTGACGAAGCGCGCATGGGCCGCGTACCGCGCCGCCGACCACGCGTCGCCGCGCGCGGTCTCACTCATCCGGCGCGCCGTCCCCGCCGCCGCCCTCGCCGCCGAGCTCGGTGCCGCCGGAGCCCGCCACCGCCCGCGTCGCGAGGTCGATCAGGCTGACCGAGCCCTGCGTGAACTGGATCTCGTCGCCCGGCTCGAGCATGTACTCCGACGCGCCGGGGGTCAGCGCGATGAAGCTGTCGCCGAGCAGGCTCGCGCTGGTGATCTTGGCGTCGCTGTCCTCCGGCAGCTCGATCCCCTCGCGGATCGACAGCGTCAGCACCGCCTGGTAGGTCCGCGCGTCGAGCTCCATGGCGCGGATCGTGCCCACCTTGACGCCGGCGATCCGCACGTCGCCGCCCTGGCTCACGCCCTCGGCCCGGTTGAACTTGGCGAGGAGGTCGTAGCCCTCCCGCGTCGTCACGTCGGCGGTGTTGGCCGCGTAGACGAGGAAGGTCCCCGCCGCCACCAGCACCACCGCGCCGATCACCGTCTCCGCCGCGCTTCCAGCCATGCTCTCACTCCGGGGTCCACGCTTCGTAATCGCCGGCCGCGGGCGGCCGCTTCTCGGGGGTCAGCACGCTTCCCGGCGGGCGATAGGCGCCGTCGGTGCCGGTGAGGTTGGGCTTGTGCGGCTTCTCCCACGCCTTGCGCTTCAGCGGCTGCTCGGTCGGCGGCTCGTCGAAGGTGCGATGCAGCCAGCCGTGCCAGTCCGGCGAGACATGGCTCGCCTCGGCCTCGCCGGCATAGATCACCCAGCGGCGCCGGTCGTCGGCGGTGCGGTAGAAGCGGTTGCCCTGCTCGTCCTCGCCGACGAACTCGCCCTCGCGCGCGGTGAAGAGGCGCGTGCCGATGGTCGCGCCGTTCCACCACGTGAAAATCTGCTTCAAAAGGCTCATGCGTCTCCCCACGGTGAGCCGGGACTATGGCCGAGGCGCGTGCCGCCGTCCAGCGCGCCCTCGGGCCGGGGGCTCTTGCATTTTGCAAAAGGCCGCGCGACTCCCTGCGGCCCCTGGCCACACGAACCACCAACCGACAGGCGCCGATGCCGTTCGACATTCGCGAAGACCACGCCCTCAACGTCCTCCTCGTCAAGTGGCGCGGGCGCTTCTCCGCCGACGAGGTGGCGGACTATCACGCGCGCCTGCCGGCGCTCGAGCTCTTCCAGGCCGGCGCGCCCAACTTCCACGACGCGCGCGAGCTCGCGCTCGGCGTGCCGTCCTCCGAAATCCGCCGCGTCGCGATGTCGCCCGTGATGCCGACCCGGGCGGGCGGAACCCGGCGGGTGGCGCTCCTCGCGGGCGACGCGCTCGGCTACGGCATGCTGCGCGCGCTGGCGATCCAGCGCGAGCGCCCGCCGCTCGCCATCGACGTCTTCCGCGATGTCGGCGCGGCGAAACGCTGGCTCGGCCTGCCGGAGGACGGGCGCGATCCCTTCGAGGGGATGGGCTGAGCCGATCAGCGCGGCGGGATGTCGCCCCGCGCCCAGCCCGCGCGCGCCTCGGCCGCGAGGGCGGCCAGCCGCCCCTCGGCGATCGCCCGCCGCATCGCCGCCATCAGCCGCTGGTAGTAGGCGAGGTTGTGCGCGGTCAGCAGCATCGAGGCGATGATCTCGCCGGCCTTGAAGACGTGGTGGAGATAGGCGCGCGAGAAGCCCGCGCAGGCCGGGCACGGGCAGCCCTCCTCGAGCGGGCGCGGATCGGCCGCGTGGCGCGCGTTCTTGACGTTGACCGGACCGCGCGCTGTGAAGGCCTGCCCGGTGCGGCCCGAGCGGGTCGGCAGCACGCAGTCGAACATGTCGCAGCCCCGCTCGACCGCGCCGAGGAGATCGTCGGGCTTGCCCACCCCCATCAGGTAGCGCGGCCGGTCGGCCGGCAGCATCTCCGGCGCCGCGTCGAGCACGGCGAACATCGCCGCCTGCCCCTCGCCCACCGCGAGCCCGCCGATCGCGTAGCCGTCGAAGCCGATCTCGACGAGGCGGCGCGCGCTCTCGGCCCGGAGCCGGGGGAAGAGCCCGCCCTGCTGGATGCCGAAGAGCGACTGGTGCGCATCGAGCGCCGCGGCGCGCGAGCGCGCGGCCCAGCGCATCGAGAGCTCCATCGAGGCGCGGGCCTCGTCCTCGGTGGCGGGGTGCGGCGTGCACTCGTCGAAAGCCATCACGATGTCCGAGCCGAGGAGGCGCTGGATCTCCATCGAGCGCTCGGGCGAGAGCATGTGCATCGACCCGTCGATATGCGACTGGAAGCGCACGCCCTCCTCGGTCAGCTTGCGCAGCCCGGCGAGCGACATCACCTGGAAGCCGCCCGAGTCGGTGAGGATCGGCCCGCCCCAGTTCATGAAGCGGTGCAGGCCCCCGAGCGCCGCGATCTCCTCGGCGCCCGGCCGCAGCATCAGGTGATAGGTGTTGCCGAGCAGGATGTCGGCGCCCGTCGCCGCCACTTGGCCCGGCAGCATGGCCTTCACCGTGCCGGCCGTGCCGACCGGCATGAAGGCCGGGGTCCGGATCGGCCCGCGCGCCGTCTCGACCAGCCCGGTCCGGGCGCGGCCGTCGGTGGCGGCGATCGTGAAGCGGAGCGCCATGCGCCTCCTCTGGACGAAACATCCGAGTTTTTCTATATGGTATGGGAGCCGAGAGGAGCAGACCGCATGAACGCCGAGCCCGGGCAGCCGCTCATCCCAGAATCGTCGACCGACCACCCGCTCTACGAGCAGATCGTCGAGGCGTGCCGGTCGGTGCACGATCCCGAGATCCCGGTCAACATCTACGATCTCGGGTTGATCTACCGCATCGGCATCGACGAGGAGAGCAATGTCGACATCGACATGACGCTCACCGCGCCGGGCTGCCCGGTGGCCGGCGAGATGCCGGGCTGGGTGGCCGATGCGGTCGAGCCGGTGCCGGGCGTGAAGACGGTCAACGTGCAGCTCGTCTGGGAGCCGCCCTGGGGCCTCGACAAGCTCTCCGACGAGGCGCGCCTCGAACTCGGCCTGATGTGAGAAAGGGGGCTGCCCCATGTTCGCCATCCCCGGACAGGACCCGGTCAAGCTGACGCCCGCCGCCATCGCGCGGATCCGGGCGCTGATGGGCTCGGGCGAGGTGAAGGGCCTCAAGATCGGCGTGAAGAAGGGCGGCTGCGCCGGCATGGAATACACCATGGAGCACGCCACCGAGATCGGCCCGCACGACGCCGTGGTCGAGACCGAGGGCGCGCGCGTGCTGATCGCGCCCATGGCGCAGATGTTCCTCTTCGGCACCGAGATCGACTATCGCACCTCGCTGCTCGAGTCGGGCTTCGTGTTCAACAACCCCAACGTGGTCGAGAGCTGCGGCTGCGGGGAATCGATCAAGTTCGCCGACAAGGACTGAGCCGCCGCGCGCTTGCCGGGCCCGCGCTGCGGGCGTAGCGTCGCCCCGGGCCTCGGGGAGGAGCGCGGATGGCGAACCGTCGGCTGATCGTCGGAAACTGGAAGATGAACGGCCGGTGGCGCGACCTGCCGGCCGTCGAGACCGTGGCCGCGGCGGTCGGCGACGCGGTCGATGTCGCGCTCTGCCCGCCCGCCACCCTGATCGCCGCGGCCGTGGAGCGCGCCGAGGGCACGGCGCTCCGGATCGGGGCGCAGGACTGCCACGCCGAGCCGGACGGGGCCCACACCGGCGATCTCTCCGCCGAGATGCTGGCCGACGCCGGGGCGCGGCTGGTGATCGTCGGCCATTCCGAGCGGCGGCAGGCCCATGGCGAGACGGACGAGGCGATCGGGGCGAAGCTCGGCGCCGCGTGGCGGGCGGGGCTCGTCGCGATCCTCTGCATCGGCGAAACCGAGGACGAGCGCGACGCCGGCCGCGCCCTCTCGGCCGTGGGGGCGCAGCTGTCGGCGGCTCTCTCGGCGCGCGCCGAGCCCGAGCGCCTGGTCGTCGCCTACGAGCCGGTCTGGGCGATCGGCAGCGGGCGGCGCGCCGAGGCCGCGGAGATCGAGGAGATGCACGCGCACATCCGGGCGCGGCTCGACGACCGCCTCGGCGCGGCCGCGGCGCCGGTCCGGGTCCTCTACGGCGGCTCGGTCAAGCCCGACACCGCCGGGGAGCTCTTCGCCGTGCCGGGCGTCGACGGCGCGCTGGTGGGCGGGGCCAGCCTCGACCCGCAGGCGTTCCTCGCGATCGCCGAGGCGGGCTGAGCCGCGCCGCGCGGCTCAGTGCAGCAGCGACTTCGCCTGCCCCACCCAATCGTCGCGGAAGCAGCGGCCCTTGAAGGTGGTGAGGTTGTCGTCGATCCAGAGCAGATCCTTGTCGGTGAAGGACGCGATCTGGTCGAACCGGTAGATGCCGAGGGCGTTCAGCTTGCTCTCGAGACCGGGGCCGATGCCCTTGATCATCTTGAGATCGTCGGCCTCGGCGGGCGCGGCCTCGAAGAGATTGGCGGGCGGCGCGATCTCCGAGGCTTCCGGCCCCGCGCCCGACCCGCTCTCGGTCTCGGGCGCCGCGGGCTCCGCCGTCGCCGTGTCGGCCGCGACCGGCGTCGGGGCGGGCGCCGGCTCGGGCGCGATCGGGATCACCTGCGCGACATGCGCCGTCGCGGCGCTCTCGGCCATCGTCGCCGAGACGGTCTCCGCGGGCGCGGTCTCCGACGACATCTCCCGCGTCGCGTGCGGCGGGGTCAGCGGCAGCGTCGCCATGCCCATCCCCGGAAAGAACGCGGCGAACCGCCACTCGACCCCGAACAGGGGCGCCACGGGAAAGAAGCTGATCCAGAGCTTGAACAGCTCGGCCTGATGTCCGGTCAGCCCGGACAGCGGATCGGGCATCTTGGAGGTCATTCCGCGTATCCTCTACATCGTCGGCACGCCCAATCTAATGCCGGGTTTTGTGCGATGCAACATCTTTCCGCGATGCGCGCCCCGTGCGAGGCCGATCGCAACGGTCCAGCGCGATGACCGTCGAGCGCTTCGCCCCGAGCCCGACGGGTCCGCTGCATCTCGGCCACGCCTTCTCGGCGTTTCTCGCCCACGACGCCGCGCGCGCCGCCGGCGGGCGCTTCCTGCTGCGGCTCGAGGATCTCGACCGGGCGCGCTGCCGCCCCGAGCACGCCGCCGCGATCCTCGACGACCTCGCCTGGCTCGGCCTCGCATGGGACGCGCCGCCGCTGCTCCAGTCGGCGCGGGCCGAGGCGCACGGGGCCGCGCTCGCGCGCCTCGCCGCGGCCGGGCTCACCTATGCCTGCCGCTGCTCCCGGCGCGACGTGGCCGAGGCGCTGGCCGCGCCGCAGGAGGGCGCCGCCGAGGGGCCGGACGGGCCGGTCTATCCGGGCACCTGCCGCGGGCGGGGCCTCGCGCACGCCCCCGGGCGGGCCACCCGGCTCGACATGCGCGCGGCGATCGCGGCCCTCGGCGGCCCGAGCGCGCTGTCGCGGCTCGCGCGCGCGGAGATCGGCCGCGGCCCCGGCGGGGAGACCGGCGAGCTCCCGCTCGACGCGGACGCCCTTCTCGCGGGCGTCGGCGACGTGGTGCTCGCCCGCCGCGACGGCACGGTCGCCTACCATCTGGCGGTCGTGCTCGACGACGCGCATCAGGGCGTCACCCACGTGACCCGCGGCGAGGACCTGTTCGCCGCCGCGGCCATCCACCGCCTGCTGCAGGCGCTGCTCGGCCTGCCCGCGCCGGTCTGGCGCCATCACCGGCTGATCCGCGACGCCGAGGGCCGCCGGCTCGCCAAGCGCGACGACGCGCGCGCCATCGCCCGCTACCGCGCCGAGGGCGCGACGCCCGCGGACATCCGCCGCATCGTGGGCCTCGCGCCGACGGGCCGGGAGGCCTAGGGCGCGCCGAGCTGGTCGAGGAAATCCTGGCTCGGCCGCGATGCGCGCCCGCTGAACAGCCGGCGCAGGAACCCCGGCGCCAGGACCGAGAGCGGGTTCACGCTGAAGTCCGGGTCGTCGAGCCCGCCGGTCACCCGGAAGGTCATCGCGAGGATGCCCTCGCCGCGGCCGCCCGAGAGGATCTGGCCGATCACGGGGATCGCGTCGAGCGCGCCGGTGAGCGCGTAGGCCGGCGAGATCACCCCGCGGAGATCGACCGTGTCGGCCGCCTCGTCGACCGTGCCCTCCACCTTCACCGCGAGCATCGGCGAGCGCGCGATGGTCGAGCCGAGGGAGAGCACCCCGTCGGTGTAGGCGAACGGGATCTCGATGCTGTTGAAGGTGAGCCCGTCGCCCTCCACGGCCTCGGCCGCCTCGGCGACGCCGCCCTCCTCGAGGATCGAGCCGAAGGTCGCGGCCCGGCGAACGGTGACGTCCTCGATCACCGCCTCGCCGCGGATGTCGGTCCCGGCGTCGGGCTTGAGCTCGGCGTCGAGGGTGAGCGCGCCGCCGCTCGCGCCGACGAAGAGCCCCGCCGCCTCGAGCAGGGCGCCGGTGTCCGGGGCGGTGACGGAGACGCTGCCCGCCTCGCCCGAGCGCCGGACATACCGGCCCTCGAAGGGCGCCGCGCCGCCGACACGGCCCGAGAGCTCGAGCTTGATCTCGCCGCCCTCGGTCTGCAGCAGGAGCGCGGTCGCCGGCTCGACCCGGATCTTCGGCGTGAGGATCAGGCGGTCGACCTCGGCGTCGAGGCGGAGCGCGCCGCGCTCGGTCGTCTCGCTCTCCACCGGCTCGGTCAGGTAGTCGGAGAGATCGACCCGCCGCCCCCGCAGGGTGACGGCCAGCGCGCCGTCGCCGGCGCGGCGCAGGGTGGCGGTGAGGTCGGCCCGGTCCTCGAGCCGGAACTCGGTCACCTCGATCCGCTCGATCTCGCCGTCCGCGAGCCGCCCGCTCGCCGCGACCGAGAGCCCGGGCGCCTCGAGCGCGAGGCGGTCGATCCGGGTCGCCTCGCCGAACGCGCCCGCCACGGCGAGCCGGGCCTCGGCGCCGGCGGGCTTCGACCAGCGGATCGCGCCGAGATCGAGCGCGGCGGGACCGAGATCGACATCGGCCTCGAGGGCGGTGGTCCCGCCCTCCCCGTCGGTGATCTCGAGGACCGTGGGCGCCCGCCCGCCGGCGAAGCCCGGCACCGCGAGGCCGTGCTCGGCGAGGAGATCCGGCGTCACCTCGCCCGAGAGCCGGAGCGACCGGCCCGAGCTCGCGCCGTAGCGCTCGGTCCAGGCGAGATCGACCGCCACCCCGTCGATCTCGGCCGGCCCCTCGAGCGTCAGCCGCTCGCCCGTGGCGGTCAGGCGCACGCCGGGCGAGGCGACCGGCAGCCGGCGTCCGGCCGCGTCGACCGCGAGGCCGAGATCCGCGATCTCGGCGCGCGCCGCGACGGCCACCTCCTCGACCGCCAGCTCCTGGATCAGCGGGAAGGCGAGATCGGCCGTCACCTCGGCGCGGCCCTCCACCGGGCCGAGATCGACGCCGAGCTTGGACACGAGCCCGAGCGGCGGCTCGTCGATCAGCGCGAGCACCGAGGCGGCCGGGCCCTGCCCCAGCACCCGGATGTCGGCCGGCGTCACCCGGCCCCAGAGATCGGTGATCGCGAGCCGCGAGCCCGCCAGCGCGATGGGCTCGGCGCCCTCGGGCACGACCTCGCCGGCCTCCAGCGCGAGGTCGAAGGTGTCGAAGGTGAGGTGCCCGGTGCCGGCGGCGCCCTCGATCGGGCTCATCGCGCCGAGATAGCGGCTGACCAGCTCCTCGAAGCGGAAATCGACGTTCACCTGCGGCGGCTCGGGGCCGAGGCGGAGTTGCGCGACGAGATCGGTGATCCGGCCCGCGCGGAGATTCTCGTCGATCCAGTCGCGCGCGTTCGCCGCCAGACCGAGCGGCCAGTGCGCCTTGAGCCCCGCGACGGTGAGCCCGGTGGCGGTGGCGCGAAGATCCGCGACCCAGCGCCCGCCGCGCTCGACCGCCCGCCCCTCGGCCGCGAGCGCCAGATCGCCGCGCCGCAGATGCGCGTGGGCGATCTCGATGCGCAGCGGATCGAGCGTGATCCGCCCGATCGCCTGGCCCTCCTCGAACACCCAGGTCTCCGCGAGGCGCTCCGGCAGGTCGAGCCGCACCTCGCGCGACTGGACCGCGAGGGAGATCGCCGCCGGGTCGAGCGGGTCGCCACGCAGGCCGATCCGGCCGTCGAAGGCGAGATCGAAGGCCGGCCCGCGTGCCTCGAAGCGGGAGACGCGCGCCTCGCCGCGGCCTGGATCGGCGGTGAAGTCGAGCTCGGCGCGGTCGAACGCCGCTCCGTCGATCCCGGCGAGCCGGCCCTCGCGGAGCCGCAGCCGCCCCTCGATCGGGCCGAACCGCCCGTCGGGCAGGACCGCGAAGGCGATCCGCCCGGACAGCGGCGCATCGAGCGCGCGCAGGAAGCCGAGCGGGGCCACCTGCTCGGCGATCGCCTCGGGCCGCAGCGCGCCGAGGCTCAGCGCGACCTCGGTGCGGCCGGTGCCGCGGGCCCGCGTCGCGCTCACCCGGAGGCGAACGGGCCGCGCGCCGCGGTCGCTGATCGCGGCCCGCATCACCGCCTCGGCGCCGGTCCCGGTGCGCCGGATCTCGAGATCCGAGCCCAGGGTGCGCCAGCGCCGGCCCGAGAGCGCGTCCTCGTAGACGAGCTCGGCGTTCTCGATGGCGATCCGGTCGAGCCGGGCGAGGGTCGGGATCTCCGGCCCGTCGCCGACGAAGCTCTCGACGATCTGGCGCACGGCGTCCATGCCCGCGGCGCCGCCGCCCGCGCCGCCCATCGCGACGCCGCGCCCGCCGCCGAGGCCGAACCGGATCCGCCCGTCCGCCGCCCGGCGGAACCGCGTCCGCGCCCCGATCACGCGCAGCAGCGTCGGCTGCACCTGCCCCTGCAGCAGGTCGATCAGATGGAACCGCGCGGCGAGCCGCGGCGCCGACAGCAGGAGCGTGCCGTCCGGCGCCCGCACGCGCACGTCGGTGAAGCTGAGCCCGCTCGGGGCGCCGCCCCGCCCGAGGCTGACCTCGGCGCCGCCGATCGCGACCTCCGAGCCCTCGACCTCGGCGTTGACCGCGCGCTCGACGAGCCCCGCCACCTGCGGCAGCGCGAGCGGGCCCTGCGCGAGGCGCAGGACGAGGAGGGCGAGGCCCGCGCCCGCGAGGAGCAGCAGCACGGTGCAGAGCCGGGCGCAGCGGCGCACCCCGGTGCCGCAGAGGCCGAGCCACCCGCGGCGTCGGAGGGCGCGCTCGAACGGGTTGGCCGACATTCGCGGGTCCTCCGGGCTCGGTCGCGGCGCGCTTGCCGCCCGCGCCGGCGAGGATAGGTTGGCCACTCGGAGGGGCGGTTGGCAAGGGCGGCCGTTCCGATCCGCGACCGAGGCCCGGCCGACCCGGGCGCTCCAAGACGAGGACAGAGCTGATGAGCGATCTCGCGATCCCGGCCGTCGGCGACCCCGCCCCGGCCTTCGACCTGCCCGGCAGCGGCGGCGCGCGGCACAGCCTGGAGGCGCATGCCGGCAAGACGCTGGTGCTCTACTTCTACCCCAAGGCGGACACCTCGGGCTGCACCAAGGAGGCCGTGGCCTTCACCGAGCTCGCCGGGGAGTTCGAGAAGGCCGGCGCGGTCGTCGTCGGCGTCTCCAAGGACCCGGTGAAGAAGCTCGACAAGTTCGCCGAGAAGCACGGGCTGAAGGTCGGCCTCGCTTCCGACGAGGAGAGCGATCTCTGCGAGCGGCTCGGCGTCTGGGTCGAGAAAAGCATGTACGGGAAAAAGTACATGGGGATCGAGCGGTCGACCTTCCTGATCGACGGCGAGGGCCGGCTGCGGCAGGAGTGGCGCAAGGTGAAGGTGCCGGGCCATGCCGAGGCGGTGCTCGAGGCGGTGAAGGCGCTGTGAGCGATCCGCTCGCGGGCGGGCTGGCCGCGGCCGCCGAGCGGGTGCTGCGCACGGCCGACCCCTGGGAGAAGACGGCGGCGAGCCGCGCCGCTGCCGCCGCGTGGTTCGCCGCGCGCGAGGCGGGCGGCGCGCCGGCGGCCGGCCGGGCCGATCCGCCCGATTTTCCGGCGCGCCCGGAGCGACCCGAGCTGCGCGACCCGCGCGAGGTGCCGCGCCGGCGCACCGGCACGCCCGAGGGCCGCGCCGCGCTCCTGCACGCCGTCGCGCATATCGAGCTCAACGCGGTCGACCTCCACTGGGACATCGTCGCGCGCTTCGCGGGCGAGCGGCTGCCGCTCGGCTTTTTCGACGACTGGGTGCGCGCGGCCGACGAGGAGAGCAAGCATTTCGGCCTGCTCTCGGCCCGGCTGGAGGCCTGCGGCACCCCCTACGGCGCGTTGCCCGCCCATGCCGGCATGTGGCGCTCGGCCGCCGCGACCGCCGGCGATCTGATGGCCCGGCTCGCCGTGGTGCCGATGGTGCTCGAGGCGCGCGGGCTCGACGTGACGCCCGACATGATCGCGATGTTCGACCGCGCCGGCGACGCCGAGAGCCGCGCCGCGCTCGAGGTGATCTATGCCGAGGAGGTCGGCCACGTCGCCTACGGGTCGAAGTGGTTCCATTTCCTCTGCGGGCGCGCCGACCTCGATCCCAAGCCCGCCTTCCACGCGCTGGTGCGGCGGTATTTCGACGGCCGTCTGAAGCCGCCCTTCAACGACGCGAAGCGGGCGGAGGCGGGGCTGCCGCTCGATTTCTACTGGCCGCTGGCGGGGACCGGCTGAGGTCGCGCAACCGGTGCGCCGGCCAGAAACCATTTGCCATTCCGCAGTCGCCCGCTTATCACGTGGCCTACGGCGCGCAATCAAAAAAAATCGAGCGCGTTGTATCGGGGACACAATCAGGGGTGTGAGAGATGCCGAATGTGGCGGCTCGCGTGTGCAACCGGGGCCTCGACGGGGTGGTTTCGGAAAAGCGCGTGTTCATCCGAAGCAGTCGTGCAACACACTATGTGCATCTCACGCCACTCTCGCAAATCGGCTGCGCCCTGCTCGTCGCGGGCGGGATCGCCGCGGCGCTCTACGGCGGCAGCGCGCTCGTCCTGCGCTCGGCCGCAGCGGAGGAGGTCGCGCTCGAGCGCGCGGCCCTGACGCGGGCCTTCGAGGCGCGGATCGCCGCCCTCGAGGCCGAGCGCGACGGGCTCTCCGCGGAGCTCGCCGCCACCCGCGCGCGCCGCGACGGCGCCACCGCCGCCCTCGGCGAGACGCAGGCCCGCCTCGTCGAGGCGCACACCGCGCTGCGCGCCGCCGAGACCGAGGGCCGCGGCCTGCGCGCCAAGCTCGCCGAGGCGACCGACCGGCGGGTCGCCCAGGAGGCGCGGATCGAGGCGCTCGAGGCCGAGCTGCGCGAGGCCCATCTCGCCATGCTCGACGATCTCGCGACGCCGCGCGTCGAGCCGGCCGGCGACCTGATGTCGAGCGTCACGCTGTCGGGCGCCATGGCCGACGTGATCGCCGAGCGCGACCGGGCGCTGGCCGACCGTGCGCGGCTCGAGTCCGAGGCGGCGGCGCTGGTCTCCGAGCTCGAGACCTGGAAGGAGCGCGAGGAGGTGCTGCTCGGGCGCGTCGCCGAGGCGGTCCGCACCGGGCTCGGCGGGCTCACGAAGGTTCTGGAGCGCGCCGATCTCGACATCGACCGGATCCTCTCGCAGGCGCGCCACGAATATTCGGGCTCCGGCGGGCCGTTCGAGCCGCTGAGCGAGGCCGAGGCGGCCGCCTTCGACGAGGGCGAGGCCGATCTGCGGGTGGCGGCGCTGATGCGCGACCTCGAGCGGGTCAACCTGCTGCGGGTCGCGGTCGACCGCCTGCCCTTCGGACGCCCGGTCGCCGGCGCGCGGCTCACCAGCGGCTTCGGCAAGCGGCGCGACCCGTTCCGCCGGCGCTGGTCGATGCACAACGGCGTCGACTACGCCGGGCCGAGCGGCACCGCGATCACCACCACGGCCGAGGGCGTGGTCAGCTTCTCCGGGCGCATGAGCGGATACGGCAATGTCGTTGTGATCCGGCATGCCTTCGGCTACGAAACGCGGTATGCCCATCTCCGCAAGGCGCTCGTGGAGGTGGGCCAGAGGGTCGCGCGTGGTGACGTGATCGGCGAGATGGGCAGCACCGGGCGCAGCACCGGCAGCCACCTGCACTACGAGATCCGCATCGGCGAGGACCCGATCAACCCGGCGAAGTTCATCGAGGCGACTCGCGATGTTCTCTAAAAACAAGATCACCGATCAGGACGGCACGGCCGGCGCGGGCAAGACCGGGCAGGGGCAGGCGAAGGCGGGCGGCGGCGCGGCGCCGCTGCAGCCGGGCCCGCCGCTGACCCCCTCGCCGCTCACCGGCACCGCGCCGGTGCCGACGCAGCAGCCCGCGACCCCCAAGGCCAAGCCCTCGCCCTCGCTCCTGTCGAGCGACCTCACGGTGAAGGGCAATGTCAGCACCTCGGGCGACATCCAGGTCGAGGGCACGATCGAGGGCGACGTGCGCGCGCATCTCCTGACCGTGGGCGAGAGCGCGACCATCCGCGGCGAGGTGATCGCCGACGACGTGGTGGTCAACGGGCGCGTGGTCGGGCGCCTGCGCGGGCTCAAGGTGCGGCTCACCTCGACCTCGAAGGTGGAGGGCGACATCGTGCACAAGACGATCGCGATCGAGTCCGGCGCGCATTTCGAGGGCTCGGTGCAGCGCTCGGAAGACCCGCTCGGCGACGGCGCGGTGGGCGATCGCCCGGTGCCGGCCAACGCGGCGGAGAGCCTCGCGAGCGCGGGCACCGGCGGCAAGGGCGGCGACTACTGAGGCGCGGGGCCGGCGCCGCCGCGCGGCGCCCGCCCTCAGGCGGCGCCTCCCGCCTTCTCGCTCGGCACCGGATCGCGCAGCACGTAGCCGCGGCCCCACACGGTCTCGATGTAGTTCTCGCCGCCCGTGGCGCCGGACAGCTTCTTGCGCAGCTTGC
This sequence comes from uncultured Limibaculum sp., assembly GCA_964632555.1. Lineage (GTDB taxonomy): Bacteria > Pseudomonadota > Alphaproteobacteria > Rhodobacterales > Rhodobacteraceae > Thermohalobaculum. The sequence continues at coordinate 8,666 of CAZWDE010000009.1, read as the reverse complement.
AGATGAAGACGTCGATGATCTTCACCTCGGGCTCGTCCATGCCGCCGTAGAGGTGGTTGAGGAACATCTCCTTGGTCAGCGTCGAGCCCTTGCGGAGCGACAGAAGCTCGAGCATCTGATATTCCTTGCCCGTCAGATGCACCGGGTGCCCGGCGACCTCCACGGTCTTCGCGTCGAGATTGACGGCGAGCTTGCCGGTGCGGATGACCGACTGCGCGTGGCCCTTGGAGCGGCGGACGATCGCGTGGATGCGCGCGATCAGCTCCTCGCGGTTGAACGGCTTGGTCAGGTAATCGTCGGCGCCGCAGCCGAACCCCTTGATCTTGCTCTCGGCCGCGTCGTGGCCCGAGAGGATCAGCGTCGGCGTCGTCACCTTGGAGAGCCGGAGCTTGCGCAGCACCTCGTAGCCGTCGATGTCCGGCAGGCTGAGATCGAGGACGATCAGATCGTAGTCGTAGAGCTTCGCGAGCTCGATCCCCTCCTCGCCGCTGTCGGTCACGTAGGGGTTCAGCTCGGCCTTGCGGAGCATCAACTCGATGCTGTCCGCCATCGACCGGTCGTCCTCGATCAGCAGGATCCGCATGCAACGCCCCTCCCGGCACAGCCACTCTAACCGCAGCCCCCAAAGGTTAACACCGAGAAAGTAAACGCCGGGTTACCGGGCGGGGGGCGTAACGGCCTTCTGCCTTACGACCGGTGGCGCTTGAGCTGCGTCACCCGCAGGCCGCGCATTCCCCATCGGGTGAGCGCGGCCCGCCAGCTCTCGAATTCTTCGTCGCTGATGGAATATCGCTCCTGAGCGTGTTCACGCGTGATCAGCCCGCCTTCTACGGCTGCCACCACCTTTGCCTTGCGGCGGGGAACCCATCTCCGGGTCGACGGCGGCGGCAGGTCGTCTTCCGTCATGCGCTCCCCGTCGGGACCGATGACGAATGGGACGCCACACGTCTCTTCCATCGCACTCCTTCTTCGACTAGATGACGCTCGCACGCTAGGCGGCGGGGCTTAAGGGCTCATGAAGCCGCCGCAATCCGCGTCGGAGGCGCGCCCCCATGTCCGTGACCGCGGCGACCGCCCGAAACAGCCTCGGCTTCGCCAAGCCGCCCGCCGCGACGCGGGTGGTGGTCGCCATGTCGGGCGGCGTCGACAGCTCGGTGGTGGCGGCCGAGCTCGCCGCCGAGGGCTACGACGTCGTCGGCATCACGCTCCAGCTCTACGACCACGGCCAGGCGACCGGGCGCAAGGGCGCCTGCTGCGCCGGCCGCGACATCCACGACGCCCGCCGCGTCGCCGAGGCGCTGGGCTTCCCGCATTACGTGCTCGACTACGAGAGCCGCTTCCGCGCCAGCGTGATCGAGGACTTCGCCGAGCAGTACCTCGCCGGCGCAACACCGATCCCCTGCGTGCGCTGCAACGAGCGGGTGAAGTTCCGCGACCTTCTCGAGACGGCGCGCGAGCTCGACGCCGACTGCCTCGCCACCGGCCACTATGTCCGCCGGGTCGAGGGGCCGCGCGGGCCCGAGCTCCACCGCGCCGCCGACCCCGTGCGCGACCAGTCCTATTTCCTCTTCGCCACCACGGCCGAGCAGCTCGGCTTCCTGCGCTTCCCGCTCGGCGGGCTCGCGTCGAAGGCCGAGACGCGCGCGCTGGCCGCGCGCCACGGGCTGCCGGTGGCGGAGAAGCCGGACAGCCAGGACATCTGCTTCGTGCCGGAGGGCGGCTACGCGGCGGTGATCGAGAAGCTCCGCCCCGGCGCCGCCGAGCCCGGCGAGATCGTCGACCTCGACGGGCGCGTGCTGGGCGAGCATCGCGGAATCCTCCACTACACGATCGGCCAGCGCCGCGGGCTCGGGATCGGCGGCGGCGCGCCGCTCTTCGTGGTGCGCCTCGAGCCCGAGACGCGGCGCGTCGTCGTCGGGCCCCGCGCGGCGCTCGGCGTGCGCCGGGTGCCGGTCACCGGCGTCAACTGGCTGGGCGACGGCGCCTTCGCCGAGGCGCCGGAGGACGGCCATCCGGCGCGGGTGAAGATCCGCTCGACGCGCCCGCCGGTCGAGGCGCGCATCCACCCCTCGGCGGACGGCGCCGAGGTGGAGCTCCTCGCCGCGGAAGAGGGCGTCGCGCCCGGACAGGCCTGCGTCTTCTACGCGCCCGAGGGCCCCCGCGTCCTCGGCGGCGGCTGGATCGTCCGCGGCTGAGCCGGGTGCGCGCCATGCTCCCCGGGCGCTGGCGCGCGCGCATCGGGTCGGCCGCCTGGGCGCTCGGCCTCAGCCTCTCGCGGACACCGCCCTACCTCGCCCTCGCGCACCGCTTCCGCTGGTCGCCCCGCTTCCGCCGGCGCGTGGCGCCTGCCCTGATGGCGCCCGTCGCCCGGCCCGCCGGCCCGCCGCGGGCCGACGGCACGCGCCTCCGGGCGATCTGGGAGGGCCTGCCGGGCGGGCACAAGTGGCACCATTATTTCCCGTTCTACGAGGAGGTGCTCGCGCCCTTCCTCGCGCGCCCGGTCCGCCTGCTCGAGATCGGCGTCTACAACGGCGCCTCGCTCGGCATGTGGCGGGCCTACCTGCCCGAGGGCTCGACCGTCGTCGGCGTGGACATCGACCCGGCCTGCCGCGCGCACGACGCGCCGGAGCGCGCGACCCATGTCCGCATCGGCGACCAGTCGGACCCCGCCTTCCTCGCCCGCGTGGTCGCCGAGTTCGGCCCCTTCGACGTGATCGTCGACGACGGCAGCCATGTCGCGCGCCACATGATCGCGAGCTTCAACGCGCTGTTCCTCGACGGGCTGCGCGCGCCGGGCGTCTATCTCGTCGAGGACACCCACACGAACTACTGGGCGACGCCGTACCGGGACGGCCGCTATTCCTTCGTCGACTTCGCGAAGGACCTCGTCGACCTGCTGCACGCCCATCACGTGACGCATCGCAGCGAGGCCCGGTTCCGCCTCGGCGACCCGCGGCGGGCGACGGCGATCGAGGTGCCGCGCCTCGCGGCCGAGATCGGCGAGATCCGGTTCCGCGACAGCCTCGTGGCGATCGCCCGGCAGGGCGCGCGCGACCTGCCGGTCAACGAGCACCGCTGAGTCGCCCGGCGGTCGGCCGG
>CAZWDE010000009.1:0-5467 GCA_964632555.1 uncultured Limibaculum sp. | reverse complement strand
GCCGGTGCTGCTGCTCGGCGCCGCGCTCGCGGGCTTCGGCGTGGCCGGCTGGCGCCGCCGCCAGGCCGCCTGAGCGGCCACCGCGCGCACCCAGATCACCGAAGGGCCGGGCCGGGCGCCCGGCCCTTCGCGTTTCGCGTGAGCGTCCGCCCGGCGCGGGCGCCGGCGGTTGACAGGAGCGGGCGCCGCGGCGCCTGATCGGAACCGACGCCCGCAGCCCCCGGGAGCCCCATGCTCGACACCGTCCTCGCCCGCCTCGACGCCGACCGCGACGCCGCCCTCGACCGCCTCTTCGACCTCATCCGCTGCAAGTCGGTCTCGACCGACCCCGCCTTCGCCGCGGAATGCCGCCGCGCCGCGGAGTGGCTCGCGGCCGACCTCGCCGGCCTCGGCCTCGAGGCCCGCGTGATCGGGACCGACGGCCAGCCCATCGTGCGCGCGGACGGCGGAACCGGCGCGCCCCACCTGATCTTCTACGGCCACTACGACGTGCAGCCGGCCGACCCGCTGGAGCTCTGGGACCACGACCCGTTCGAGCCGCGCCGCCGCACGCTGCCCGACGGGCGCGAGGTGATCTCGGGGCGCGGCGCCGCGGACGACAAGGGCCAGCTGATGACCTTCGTCGAGGCCCTCCGCGCCTGGCGGACCGCGACGGGCGCCCTGCCCTGCCGGATCACGGTGCTGATCGAGGGCGAGGAGGAATCCCGCGGCACGAGCCTCCGGCGCTATCTCGAGGCCGAGGGCGCGGCGATCGGGGCCGATCTCGTGCTGGTCTGCGACACCGGCATGTGGAACGCCGAGACGCCGGCCATCACGACCCAGCTGCGCGGCATCTGCGCCGAGGAGCTCACGGTCCACGGCCCCGCGCGCGACCTGCATTCGGGGATGTACGGCAACGCCGCCGCGAACCCGATCGAGGTTCTCGCGCGGGCGCTGGCGGGCCTGCGCGACGCGGCGGGGCGCGTGACGATCCCGGGCTTCTACGACCGCGTGCCCGAGCTCGACCCGGCGATCGCCGCGCAGTGGGACGCGCTCGGCTTCGACGACGGCGCGTTCCTCGGCGAGGTCGGGCTCGCGCGGCCGGCGGGCGAGGCGGGGCGGAGCGCGCTCGAGCAGGTCTGGGCGCGGCCCTCGGCGGAGATCAACGGCATCTGGGGCGGCTACACCGGGGCGGGCTTCAAGACCGTGATCCCGGCCGAGGCGCACGCGAAGGTCAGCTTCCGGCTCGTCGGCGAGCAGGACCCCGGCGCGATCGCGGCGGCCTTCCGCGAGCAGGTGACGGCGGCGCTGCCCGCGGACTGCCGCGTCACGTTCAAGGGCCATGGCGGGGCGCCCGCCATCGCGATGGCGACGACGGATCCCCGCTTCGAGGCCGCACGGCGGGCGCTCGGCGAGGAATGGGGGCGCGAGGCCGCCTTCATCGGGGCCGGCGGATCGATCCCGGTGGTCGGGGACTTCAAGCGCCTGCTCGGGCTCGACAGCCTGCTGATCGGCTTCGGCCTCGAGGACGACCGCATCCACTCGCCCAACGAGAAATACGATCTCGCGAGCTTCACCCGCGGCGCGCGCTCATGGGCGCGGGTGCTGGCGGCGCTCGCCGCCACGGCCGGGGGCGCCGCGTGACGCGCCCCCGGACGGCGCCCTCAGGCGCTCGGGTTGGTGACCTCTTCCTTCGGCTTCTCGACCTTCGGCTGCGACCACTGGCAGCCGGCGGCGGCCGCCGGAAGAGCGAAGGCGGCGACAGCGAGCGCGATCACGGGCAGTGCGAGCATCTTCATCATCGGTCTCCGTGCTGTTGGTTTCCGCAGCAGATGATAGGGCGCGACCCCGCCTCGTGACAGAAAATTCTGCGACCGTCCTGCAGGTGATCTATGCGGGCGGCACGATCGGCTGCGCGGGCCGGCCGCTCGCGCCCCTGCCCGGCCCCGTGTTCCGCGACCGCTGCGCGTCGGCGGGCCTTCTCGGCGGCGCGCGCTGGGCGTGGTGCGAGCCCGCGCTCGACAGCGCCCGGATGGGCCCCGGCGACTGGATCGGCCTCGCGCATCGCGTGCTCGCGGCGGACGGGCCGGCGATCCTGCTGCACGGCACCGACACGATGGCGTGGACCGCGGCGGCGCTCGCGTTCCTCCTCACCGAGATCGGGCCCGAGGGAACGCCGGTCGCCCGCCTCGACGCGGCCGTGGTGCTGACGGGGTCCCAGCGCCCGCTCTTCGGCGAGGCGGGCCTCGACCCGGGCTCGGACGCGCCGGCCAATCTCCGCCTCGCCGAGGCCGAGGCGCGGCGCGGCGGGCCGGGCGTGCGGCTCGCCTTCGGCGGGCGGGTGCTGCCGGGCGCGCGGGTCGCCAAGCGGGCGACGCTGGCCGACGCGGCCTTCGAGGCGCCGATGGGCGAGACGCCGCCGGCTCCGCTGCCGCCAGCAGCGCGCAAGCGGCTCGCCGCGCAGGCGGCGGAGGCCGCCGCCGAGATGGATCGGGCGCGGGTCGCGACCCTGATCGCGACGCCGGGCCCGCCGGGCGCGCTGGCGGCGCAGGTCGCGGCCGTGCTCGAGGCGGAGGGCGAGCGGCTCGGCGCCCTCCACCTGCTCGGCTACGGTCTCGGCACGCTGCCGGACGAGGCGGCGCTCGGCCCGCTCATCGCCGAGGCGACGGCGCGCGGCGTGCTCGTCGCGCTCGGCACGCAGGTGCCCGAGGGGCCGGTCGAGCCGTCGCGCTACGGCGCGGGCGCGTGGGCGGTGGCCGCCGGAGCGGTGCCGACCCTCGACATGACCGCGCCCGCCGCCGGCGCGAAGCTCCGGCTGCTGCTCGCTCTGGGAAAGGCCCGCGGCTGGGACCGGACCACCCTCGCCCGCGCCGTGGCGCGGCCGATCGCCGGGGACTGCACGCCCGCCGCCGCGATCCGCTAGTCCGCCGCGCGCCGCCGTCCTCCGCGGCGCCCGCCGCCGGGCGCCGGCCCCTCGACCGCCTCGGCGAGAAGCCGCGTCATCGGGTGGTCGGCCGGCTGATCCGCATGGGCCTCCAGAAGCCGGGCCGCGGCCGCGCCCTGGTCGGTGCCGTCCGGCAGCCCGAGCGCCCAGTCGAAGAAGATCGAGCGCGCGTCCTCGACCCCCAGCCCCTCGATCCGGTAAGCCTCCGCGACCAGCCCGCGCGGGTCGTCGGGATGGGCGCCGCGGCTCACCGGCGCCCCCGCCCTTGCGCCAGATCAAGGAGCGCGCCGGCCGCCCGGCCGAAGCTCGACATCATCGCGGACCACCCCTTGGAGGACGACATGCTCTCGATACCGCTAACCACGCTCGGCTGGATCGTCCAGAGGGCCCGCGAGTTCGACGCCAAGGAAGCCGGCCCCGTGATGGGCGACGAGGACGACGAGACCCCGCTCGGCGTGCTGGAGGAACATGGCGACGACACCGCCGCCCAGGAGCTGACCACCTGGATCAACGACATGACCGAGCGCCAGCAGGCCGAGCTCGTCGCGCTCTTCTGGCTCGGCCGGCACGGCGGCGACGCGACCGACTTCGCCGAGTTCCTCGCCGAGGCGGAGGGCCAGCAGGGGCTGCGCACGGCGCCCTATCTCCTCGGCTCGCCGCACCTCGCCGACCACATCGAGAGCGGGCTCGAGGCGCTCGGCTACGACGTCGCCGATCTCGAGGCCGAGATCGTCTAGCGGTCCGCGGCCTCTCCGGAGCGGCGCGGGCCGCAGGGCGATTGCGCGCGCGCCCGCCGGCGTGCAGGCTCGCCGGTCGAGACCCGCCGCTCGGAGACCCCGGTGACCCCCGACGCCCTGCCCTGGCACGCGCTCCTCACGCTCGCGACCATCATCGCCATGTTCGCGCTCTTCGTGCGCGAGCTCTACCCGCCCGAGGTTGTGGCGCTCGGCGGCGCGGCCTTCCTGCTCGCCACCGGGGTGATCGAAGCCGGCGCCCTCGTCGCCGCGATCGCCAACCCCGCCCCGCTGACCATCGCCGCGATGTTCATCCTCTCGGGCGCGATCGTGCGCACGGGGCTCTTCGAGGCGCTCTCGCGCACGATCGTGAGCCGCGCCGCCGAGCGGCCGAGGAGCGTGCTCGGCGGGCTCGCCGGCGTCACCGTCACCTCCTCGGCCTTCGTCAACAACACGCCCGTGGTCGTGATGATGATCCCGGTCGCGGTCCGGCTCGCCGGCAAGCTGGGGCTGTCGGCCTCGCAGCTCCTGATCCCGCTGTCCTACGCGGCGATCCTCGGCGGCACCTGCACGCTGATCGGTACCTCGACCAACCTGCTCGTCGACGGCGTCGCCCGCGCGCAGGGGCTCGAGCCCTTCGGCCTCTTCGAGATCACGCCCCTCGCCCTGCCGATCGCGCTGGTGGGGCTCGTCTTCGTGGCCGTGGCCGCGCCGCTCGTCCTGCCGCGCCGCGAGGCGACGATCGATCTTCTCGGCCAGCGCAAGAGCCTCAAGTTCTTCACCGAGGTGGCGATCCCGGCGGGCTCGAGCCTGATCGGGCACAAGGTGCTGGAGGTCAGCCACTTCACCCGGCCCGGCATGCGCGTGATCGACGTGGTGCGGGGCGACCTCTCGCTGCGCCGCCGGCTCGACGAGGTGACGCTCAAGGCCGGCGACATCGTGGTCATCCGCACCGGCGTCAACGAGCTGCTGACGCTCCGCGAGAACAAGGCGCTGACGCTGACCGGCCAGATCGACCCGCTCGCGGAGAAGTCGACCATCACCGTCGAGGCGCTGATCACGCCGGACGCGCGCCTGGTGGGCCGGATGCTCGGCGATCTGCGGCTGCGCCGGCGCTACGGCGTCTACCCGCTCGCCGTGCACCGCAAGACCGAGCGGGTCGGCTCGGTGCTCGACGAGGTGCGGATCCGGGTCGGCGACACGCTGCTGCTCGAGGGCACGGCCGAGGACATCCAGCGCCTTGCGGCCGAACAGGGCCTCGTCGACCTGACGCGCCCCTCGGGCCGGCCCTATCGCCGCGAGAAGGCGCCCGTGGTGCTCGGCGCGCTCGCCCTCGTCGTGCTCGGCGCGGCGGCGGGCGTGATGGAGATCGCGGGTCTCGCGGTGATCGCGGTGGCGGCGGTGTTGCTCGCGCGCTGCATCGACGCCGAGGAGGCCTTCGCCGCCGTCGAGCTGCGCCTGCTCACGCTGATCGTCTCGATGCTGGCGATCGGCGAGGCGATGAGCTCGACCGGCGCGGTCGAGCTCGTGGTCGGCTTGGTCGAGCCGGCGCTGATGCGGGTCCCGCCCGAGGTGGCGCTGTGGTTCGTCTTCCTGTTCGCCTCGCTGCTGACCGAGCTCGTCTCCAACAACGCGGTCGCCGTGGTGGTGACGCCCGTCGCGATCACCGTGGCCGAGGCGCTCGGCGTCGATCCCCGGCCCTTCGTCGTGGCGGTGATGATGGCGGCCTCGGCGAGCTTCGCGACCCCGATCGGCTACCAGACCAACACGATGGTCTACGCGCCGGGCGGCTACCGCTTCACCGACTACA
>CAZWDE010000008.1:0-26124 GCA_964632555.1 uncultured Limibaculum sp. | reverse complement strand
CCTCGTTCCAGATGCGCGCCTTCGAGGACCGGTTCCTGACCATCGGCCTGCCCTACCGCGTGATCGGCGGCCCGCGCTTCTACGAGCGGATGGAGATCCGCGACGCGATGGCCTATTTCCGCGTCGCCGTCTCGCCGGACGACGACCTCGCCTTCGAGCGGATCGTCAACACGCCGAAGCGCGGGATCGGCGACAAGGCGGTGCAGGCGATCCAGCGCCTCGCCCGCGCCGAGGGGGTGACGCTGATGGAGGCCGCGCGCACCTGCGCCGCCGGCGGCCACGGCCTCACCGCCAAGGCGGCGACGTCGCTCGCCCGGCTCTGCGACCAGTTCGACCGCTGGCATGCGCGCACGCAAGGGGTCGTCTCCACGGGCGCCTCGGTCGAGCGGATCGACCATGTGGAGCTCGCGCAGGCGATCCTCGACGAGTCGGGCTACACGGGGATGTGGCAGGCCGACAAGTCGCCCGAGGCGCCGGGCCGGCTCGAGAACCTCAAGGAACTCGTCGACGCGCTCGGCGCCTTCGAGAACCTGCAGGGCTTCCTCGAGCACGTCTCCCTCGTGATGGACAACGAGACCGAGGAGGGCGGCGCGCGCGTCTCGATCATGCCGCTCCACGCCGCCAAGGGTCTCGAATTCCCCTGCGTGTTCCTGCCGGGCTGGGAGGACGGGCTCTTCCCCTCGCAGCGCTCGATGGACGAGTCGGGCCTCCAGGGCCTCGAGGAGGAGCGCCGGCTCGCCTATGTCGGGATCACGCGCGCCGAGCGGCACCTCACCATCTCCTTCGCCGCGAACCGCCAGACCTATGGCCGCTGGCAGTCCGCCCTGCCCTCGCGCATCATCGACGAGCTGCCGGAGAGCCATGTCGAGGTGCTGACGCCGCCCGGGCTCCATGGCGGCGTGCACGGGGCTGCGGCCAGCATGGGCGCGCTCGGGGCCTCGGCGCTCGAGGCCGAGGCCTTCCGCTCCGACAGCTACAACTCGCCCGGCTGGCGGCGCATGGCGGCGCGGCGGGGCCAGCGCCCGCTCGACCAGCCGCAGGAGGCCCGCGGGCTCGTGATCGACGCCGAGGCGCGCCCGGCCTATGCCCCCGGCGAGCGCGTGTTCCACCAGAAATTCGGCTACGGCGCGGTCACGGCGGTCGAGGGCGACAAGCTCACCGTCGCCTTCGAGAAGGCCGGCGAGAAGAAGGTCGTGGCGGCCTATGTCACCGCGGCGGGCGCGGCCGCGGGCGACCCTCCCTTCTGACCGCGCGGCAGGGCCCGGCGCGCTCCCCTCCGCCCCGATCCGACCCCTCTGCACGGCCCGCCCGCCCGCGCCGCCGACACCGTTTCCGGTTGCCACGGGCGTGGCGGGCGATGCGCTGATCTGGCAGGGTGCGCCTCTCCGGGGGGCTGGGATAGTCGGAGCCTGCGCGATCCCGACCGGGAGTTGAGAGGCCGATGCGCGACCCGCGACCTGTCGTCAACGTGATCGGCCGCCTCACGGTGGTGCTCGGGCTCTCGATGCTGCTCGCCATGCTGGTCGATCTCTCGAGCGAGTCGGAGGCCGCGCGCCGCAACTGGCGGGGCTTCGCGCTCGCCGGCTTCGTCACGCTGGCCTCGGGCCTCGCGCTCGCGGTGGTGACGGCGCAGAGCACGCTCAGGGGGATGTCGCGCCAGCAGGCCTTCCTGCTCACGACGCTCGTCTGGGTCGCGCTGCCGGTCTTCGGCGCCCTGCCCTTCGTCTTCGGCGCGCCGCAGGCGAGCTACACCGACGCGTACTTCGAGGCGATGTCCGGCCTCACCACCACCGGCGCGACGGTGATGAGCGGCCTCGCCGAGGCGCCGGCGGGGATGCTGTTCTGGCGCGCGCTGCTGCAATGGTATGGCGGGGTCGGCATCGTCGTCTTCGCCATGGTGTTCCTGCCCGCGCTCAAGATCGGCGGCATGCAGTTCTTCCGCTCGGAGAGCTTCGACATCGGCGCCGACATCCTGCCGCGCGCCGCCGAGGTCGCGGGTTCGCTCTTCTGGATCTACCTCGCGCTCACGGTGTTCTGCGTGCTCGCCTACTCGGCCACCGGGATGAGCGCCTTCGACGCCGTCTGCCACGCCATGACCACGGTCTCGACCGGCGGGCTCGGCAACTACGACGACAGCTTCGCCTCGATGCCCGCCGCCACGCAGTATGTCGCGGTGATCTTCATGTGGCTCGCCGCCCTGCCCTTCATCCGCTTCATCCAGATCAGCCGCGGGCAGGTGCGCCCGCTCTGGGAGGACATCCAGGTGCGCGCCTTCCTCGGGATCATCCTCGTCGCGAGCGGCGCGGTCGCGGCGTGGCTCTGGCTCGACGGGCGGATGGGGGTGGAGGCGAGCGTCCGCGCCGCGCTGTTCAACATCAGCTCGATCATGACCGGCACCGGCTACGCCTCCGGCAACTACGACGCGTGGGGCGGCTTCCCGGTCGCGATCTTCTTCGTGATCGCGCTCGTCGGCGGCTGCGCGGGCTCGACCTCGTGCTCGGCCAAGGTGTTCCGCTACCAGATCCTCTTCGCCGCGCTCACACAGCAGATCCGGCGCATCCACACCCCCTCCGGCGTGTTCCCGCTGCGCTACGACCACCGCGTCGTCGAGCCGGAGGTGCTGTCCTCGGTGATGGCGTTCTTCTTCGTCTTCGTCACCGCGCTCTCGGTCTGGGCGATCCTGCTCTCCATGCTGGGGCTCGACGCGATCACGGCGATCTCGGGCTCGGTCGCCGCGCTCGCCAATGTCGGGCCCGGGCTCGGGCCGGAGATCGGGCCGGCGGGCAACTATGCCGGGCTGCCGGACGAGGCCAAGTGGCTGCTCGCCATCGGCATGCTGCTCGGCCGTCTCGAGTTCATCAGCGTGCTCGTGCTCCTCACCCCGCATTTCTGGCAGCGCTGAGCCGGCGAAAGCCGAGCTTTCGGCGGCGCAAAAAGAACTTCACCGGCCTAGCCATCCGCCCGGCCCCGGCCATGTTACCGCCGGGCGGCGGTTGCCGCCCCCCGGACGCTCTCCCAGGGTTCCGGCGATTTGCGGAGCGGCAGTGTGCCGCTCCCTTTTTTCTCCGCAGTGCGGCATTGCATCTTGCCCGGCCCCCGCGCCGGTCTGTTAAAAATAACTTAAGACCGCACCAGACGCAGACCATGGCCCATCCGAAGTCGATCACGCTGAAGCAGCTCCGCGCCCTCGCCGCCATCGTCGAGACCGGATCCATCACCGCCGCCGCCGGGACGCTCCACGTCACGCCGCCGGCGGTCTCCACCCAGCTGAAATCGCTCGAGGAGAGCGTCTGCGCGCAGGTGCTCCACCGCGGGCCCGACGGCAAGATCGCCCTCACGCCCGTCGGGCGGGAACTCCTCGGCACGGTGCACAAGATCGAGACCGCGCTCCGCCAGTGCTTCGCAAGGGTCGAGGCGCTGCAGGCCGGCATGGCGGGCTACGTCTCGATCGGCGTGGTCTCGACGGGCAAGTACTTCGCGCCCGGCCTCGTCGCGCGGATCAAGGAGCGGCTGCCCGACATCGAGATCGGCCTCAAGGTCGGCAACCGCGGGTCGATCGTCGAGGCGCTCGGCCGCGGCGAGATCGAGCTCGCCATCATGGGCCGCCCGCCGCAGGAACCGCCCGTCGAGGCCGAGGTGCTGGGCGAGCATCCCTACATCATCATCCTGCCGCCCACGCACCGGCTCGCCAACCTCGCCGACGTGCAGCCCGAGCAGCTCCTCGCCGAGACCTTTCTCGGCCGCGAGCAGGGATCGGGCACCCGGATCCTGATGCGCCGCTTCCTCGACCGCATCGGCGAGGGCCGCCCCTATCGGATGATCGAGATGGGCACCAACGAGACGATCAAGCAGGCGGTGATGGCCGGCCTCGGGGTGGCGGTGATCTCGGCGCACACCGTGGTGCCGGAGCTCGAGCAGGGCCGGCTGGTGATGCTGCGGATGGAGGGCCTGCCGATCGTCCGCCACTGGTATCTGGTGCGGCCCGCCGACGGCAAGCTCTCGGCCACGGCCGCCGCATTCCGCGATTTCCTGCTGGCGCAGAAGGGCGACTACCTGCCCAAGATCCCGAAGCCGCTGCTGATCGACCGCTGGGAGGACACCCCCGTCTGACCCTGCGGGCCCGACGGGGGGCCGGCTCAGCCGAGGATCTTCTTGATGAATTCCTCCGCGGTCTTCAGCTTGTCGTCGACCGCCTTTTCGACCTTGCCTTTGGTTTCTTCAATCTTCTTTTTGGTCTGCTCGATCAGCTTTTTCGCCTGCTGCTCGAGCTGCTCCTGTTTATCCTTGATCTTGTTCTTTTTGGCAACGTTGGCCTGGCCTTCGGCCTTCTGCACCGAGCCCTTGACCTTGTCCGACTTGCTCTTGACGCTCTTCTCGCATTTCTTCATCGAGTCGTTGAGCGGCTTGATCTTGTTCTTTAGCTTTTCCGCGTTGTTTTTGGCGGTTTTAATCGCATCGTGCAAGTCGCCGTACTTCTGCACCGTCTGGGTTACCGACTTGACGAATTGTCCGTATCTCTTGTCGCTATCGCCTTCGAGGGACATTCAGGCCTCCTGATCCTGAAAAATCATATTGCCTTGTACTTGTTGGCCAGATCGGCGACGCTGGCACTCTTTTTTTCCAGCTCGCCTTTCAGGCGGGTGATCCGCGCCTCAAGGTTCTTGATGCTCCCGCCAATCTGGTCGTACTGCGTCTTGAGTTTGTCGGTGTCTCCCGGATTCGCGTCGGCCGGTGACAGATCGATCTGGCCACCGACGTCCTTTTGCTGGCCGTACAGCCCGCTGATCTCGCCGACGAGATTATCGACTTCGGACAGTCGGCCATGCATGTAGAGATATGCTTCGCGGAGCGTGTCATAGTCGGACTGCAATTTCTGGACCGCATCGCCGAATGGCCCCTTGCAGTTTTCAATCTTCTTCTTGGCCTCCTCGGTGACCTTCCTGAGGGCCTCCTTGAGGGGGTTGGTGTCGAGTACCGCGGCCTTGCCCATCGGTCGTCTCCTGACGAATGAACGATGACGCAACGGTAAGCCGGGTCCGGACGACCGGCAAGCGGGATCGGGGCGGCTCTGCGGTACCGGCCCGTGCGGAGGCGCCCCTCGACGGCTTGCGGGCGCCCGTTTCGCCCCGACCCGGGCGGACCGGCTGGGCGCGCTCAGGCCGCCGCGCGGCCCGCCGCGCGGTCGAGCTCGCGGCCGAGGAACTCCGCCAGCCGGTCCATGCCGGAGAGGCCGGCCTTGGCCTCGGCGGCCGAGTTGTAGTTGGTGTTGGTGTTGACATCGTAGACATGGGCCAGCCCGTCCGCGTCGCGCACGAACTCGATGCCCGCCACCTCGATCCCGTTCTCGGCGAGGAACCGCTCGCAGCGCGCGACGAGCGGGTCGCCGAAGCCCTCGACGATCTCGAAGCGCGGGCGCCCGGTCTCGATCTCGCAGGCATCCGCCGGGCAGAGCTCGAAGCCCTCGCTGGTGTCGACGCGCAGCGCGTAGAGGAAGGCGCCGCCGACGAACTCGCAGCGCGTGATGGTGCGGTCCGCGCTCTGCACATAGTCCTGCACCAGCCAGAGCCCGTCGAGCGGGGCCTCGGTGGCGGGGTCGTCGAGCACCGCCGCGAGATGCTCGGGGCTCTCCACCGCCACGACGCCCGCGCCCGAGCCGCCCCGGTTCGGCTTCAGCATGGCCGGCCAGCGGTCGAGCCGGCGGGCCGCCGCGAGCGTCGCCGCGCGCCCGGTGCCCGCCACCGTGCGCGGCACGCGGATCCCGGCCGCCGCGAGCGCGCGGAGCTGGGCGAGCTTGTCGATCTCCAGCCGCACGGCGCGCACGTCGTTGATCACCCGGCGGCCGTGCCGCCCGAGCCAGGCCAGCGTCTGCTCGGTCAGCTCGGGCGCGAAGCGGTGGCCGCGGCGGTGCGAGGACGCGCTCATCCGGTTGTAGAAGACCCCCTCGGGCGGCGTCGCCTCGGGGTCGAGCATGCCCTCGGCCATGTGCCAGCGCACCACCGGCAGGTCGCGCGCCGCCAGTGCGTCGAAAAGCACAGCCGATCGGTCGTCGTCCTCGTAAAGGACATGGATCGCGGGAGCCATCGCCGTCTCCTGTCATCAGCGAGTGTGAAATCTAGAGATATCGCACGGACGCCCGCGCGCAACCGGGCCACGGCCGGGCGAGGGCGGCGGGTCAGCGGCGCAGCATGGTCTCCGGCAGCCAGAGCGCGAGGCCGGGGAAGGCCGCGAGCAGCGCCACCGCCGCGACCAGCAGCAGGAAGAACGGCGCCGCGAAGCGCGCGATCTCGAAGATCGAGCGGCCGGTCAGCCCCTGCAGCACGAAGAGGTTGAAGCCCACCGGCGGCGTGATCTGGCTCATCTCGACCACGAGCACGAGGAAGACGCCGAACCAGATCGGGTCGATCCCCGCCGCCTCGACCATCGGCAGGATCACCGAGACCGTCAGCACCACGATCGAGATGCCGTCGAGGAACATCCCGAGCAGGATGAAGAAAAGCGTCAGCGCCGCGAGAAGCGCCCCGGGGGCGAGGTCCTGCTCGGCGATCCAGCGCGCGAGGCCGCGCGGGATGCCGGTGTAGCCCATCGCGACCGTCAGGAACGACGCGCCGGCGAGGATGAAGGCGATCATGCAGGTGGTCGTGGTGGCCGCCGCCAGAGTCTCGCGCAGCCGCCCGAGCGAGAGCCCGCCGCCGGGGGCGGCGAGAAGAATGGCGCCCGCCACGCCCACCACCGCCGCCTCGGTCGGCGAGGCGATGCCGAGATAGATCGAGCCGATCACCGAAAGCACGAGCCCGACGGTGGGCGCCAGCAGCAGCACCGCGCGCAGCCGCTCGGCCGGCGGCAGCGGCGGATCGGGCGGCGGCACCCGGTCGCGGCGGAGCAGCGACCACGCCGCGATGTAGCCCGAGAACATCGCCGCCAGCATCAGCCCGGGCACGATGCCGGCGAGGAAGAGCCGCGCGATCGACTGCTCGGTGGCGGCGCCGTAGACGATCAGGATGATCGAGGGCGGGATCAGGAAGCCGAAGGTGCCCGAGCCGGCCAGCGAGCCGATGGCGAGGCGCGCGTCGTAGCCGCGCCGGCGGAGCTCCGGCACGGTGATCCGGCCGACCGTCGCGGTGGTGGCGGCCGAGGAGCCCGAGACGGCGGCGAAGAGCGCGCAGCCGAAGACGTTGACGTGCACGAGACCGCCCGGCAGCGCGCGCACCAGCGGCGAGAGCCCGCGGAACATGTCGCCCGTGAGGCGCGAGCGGAACAGGATCTCGCCCATCCAGATGAACATCGGCAGCGCCGTGAGGTCCCAGACCGTCATCGCGCCCCAGACCTTGGTGGCGAAGACCGCGCCGGGCGGCGCGGGCGTGGCGAGCGCCATCGCGACGATGCCGACGGCGATCAGCGCGAAGCCCACCCAGAGCCCGAGCGCGAGGCAGCCGAAGAGGACGCCGAGCAGGATCGGCGCGAGGGTGGCGATCTCCATCAGCGCGCGGCGGCCCCGGTGTCGTCGGTCCGCTCGCGCTCGGCCTCGGCCGCGCGGAAGGCCGGCACGCGCCCGCGCAGGAGCGCCGCGCCCTCGTCGAGAAGCGCGGCCGCGAAGACGCCGAGGCCGAGCGTCACGAGGGCCTGCGGCAGGGCGAGCGGGATCGCCACGACGCCGTAGGAGACCGATCCCTGCTGCCAGGCGTCGAGGGCGGTGGCGCCCATGTGCCAGGTCGCCCAGAGGGTGAGCGCGAGCGCCGCCGCGATGGCAGCCCCGGTCGCGACGCGCCCCGCCCGGCCGGGAAGCCGCTGCGCGAGCAGCGTGACGCGCACATGCCCGCCGCGCTTGAGCGTGCCGGCGAGGCCGAGGAAGGCGGCGGCGGCGAAGAGGAAGGCGCCGATCTCGGCGAGCGAGGGGATGGTGAGCCCGAGCGCCGGCTGCCCGAATGCCGTCAGCGCCCGGTCGGCGAGCCGGCCGAGGATCTGCAGCAGCACCAGCACCGCGATCGCCGCGAAGGCGCCGGCGGCGCCCGCGAAGGCCGCGTCGTAGAGACGGTCGAGGGCGCGTCGCATCCGGTCTCCTCGCGTCCGGCGGCGCGGGGGCGCCGCGCCGGCCCCGGGGGCCGCCTCACATGGCGCCGCGATAGTCCTCGATCACGGCGGCGCCGTCCGGCCCCGCCTCCCCGAGCCACTCCTCGGTCATCGTGCGCCCGATCTCGGCGAGCTGGTCGCTCAGCGTCCCGGAGGGCTGCGACACGGTCATGCCGTTCTCGCGCAGCACCGCGATCTGCGTCTCGGTCTCGCGGGCCGACATCTCCCAGCCGCGGGTCTCGGCGGCCTCGGCGGCCTCCATCACGGCGGCGCGCTGATCCTCGGGCAGCCCGTCGAGCATGTCGGTGTTCACGATCACCATGTTCTTCGGCAGCCAGGCCTGCAGGTCGGTGTAGTGCGAGGTGAAGTCCCAGGCCTGCGAGCTGACCCCGGTGGAGGGCGAGGTGATCATCGCGTCGACCCGGCCGGTGGCGAAGGCGGTCGGGATGTCGCCGGTCTCGATCTGCGTCGGCACCGCGCCCATCAGCTGCGCGAGGCGCTCGGTCGCGGCGTTGTAGGCGCGGAAGGAGAGCCCCTCGAGATCGGACAGGCTCTCGATCGGCTCCTGCGTGTAGAGGCTCTGGCCCGGCCACGGCACGGCGAAGAGGAGCGTGAGCCCCTGCGCGGCCAGCTTCTCCTCGATCGCCGGGCGCGAGGCGGCCCAGAGCGCCTCGGCCTCCTCGTAGCTCGAGGCGAGGAAGGGGATCGAGTCGACCGCGAAGACCGGGTCCTCGTTGGCCAGCCGGGAGATCAGCACCTCGCCGATCGGCGCGAGGCCGCGGCGCACGCTGTCCTTGATCTCCGGATGGGCGAAGAGCGAGCCCGCCGAGTGCACGGTGATCTCGAGCCCGCCATCCGTCGCCTCGGCGACGTCGGCGGCGAACTCCTGGATGTTCTGCGTGTGGAACACCGAGTCCGCGTAGGGCGTCGGCATGTCCCAGCTGGCGGCCGCGGCCGGCAGCGCGAGAAGGGCGGCCGCCGCCGCGCTCCACAGCGAGTTGGTGATCCGAAGCATGAGTGACTCCCTGTCGCTCGGGGGCTCCGGCTGCGGCCGGAGCGCCGTCGCCGGCGTGCCGCGCCGGTCTCCGCTCAGCCTGCCGCTCTCCGGCACGTTGTCAACCGCGTCCACCGCCGGGACGGCGCGCGCCGCGGTCGCTCGCCGCCGGGGTTCATCGGAATGACGTCAAATCGTGTCGGAATTGTCGTCTCCCCGTCCGGAACGGCGCCCCCGAGCCCCCGTTCCTCGGGCGACGCGGGTGAAGAGCCCGCGTCGGACGTTCAACGCGACGCCCGCCGGGCCTGGCGGCGACCCCGTCGCCCTCCGCCACCGGGCGTCCGCGAGCTCGGACACACACAGGAGAGCCGACCATGAACACCCGCCTTCTGATGACCACCGCCGCGATCCTCGTCGCCGCGCCGCTCGCCGCCGATGCGCAGGCGCGCGACCAGATCCGCGTCGTCGGGTCCTCGACCGTCTATCCCTTCACCACGACGGTCGCCGAGAACTTCGCCCGCAACACCGACTTCCCCGCGCCCGTCGTCGAGTCGACCGGCACCGGCGGCGGCTTCCAGCTGTTCTGCCAGGGCGTCGGCGCGCAGTATCCGGACATCAACGACGCCTCGCGCGCGATCACCGAGAGCGAGCGCCGGATGTGCCGCGAGAACGGCGTCGAGAGCGTCAGCGAGTTCCAGGTGGGCAACGACGGCATCGTGCTCGCCGCCGACAAGTCGGTGCCGCAGGTCGACCTGACCCGCGCGCAGATCTGGCAGGCGCTGGCCGCGGAGACCGTGCAGGACGGCGAGATCGTGGCCAACCCCTACGAGAACTGGAGCGACATCGACGGCTCGCTGCCGGACGAGGAGATCGTGGTCTTCGGTCCGCCGACCACCTCGGGCACCCGCGACGCCTTCGTCGAGCTCGCCATGGAAGCGGGCTGCGAGGAGTTCGACGCGGTCACCGAGCTGTCCGAGGACCGCATGGCCGAGGTCTGCACGCAGATGCGCACCGACGGCGGCTTCGTCGAGGCCGGCGAGAACGACAACGTGATCGTGCAGCGCCTGCAGAGCCAGCCGGGCACCTTCGGCATCTTCGGCTACAGCTTCTACGACCAGAACCGCGCCGACCTGCGCGCGGCCAGCGTCAACGGCGCCCAGCCCAACGCCGACACCATCGGCTCGGGCGAGTACGCGCTGTCGCGCCCGCTCTTCATCTACGTGAAGGACGCGCATGTGGGCGTGATCCCGGGCCTCGCCGAGTTCGTGCAGTACTACATGAGCCCGGAGGCCTACGGCCCCAACGGCTTCCTCATCGAGCAGGGCCTGATCCCGATGAGCGAGCAGAAGCGCAACGACATGGGCGAGAAGGCCGACAAGCTCGGCTGATCGCCCCGCCTGCCCGGCCGGGCCGTCGCGCGGCGGCCCGGCCCCCTTTCCCGAGGGACGCGCGCCATGAGCCTCCTCCAGATCGTCGCGCTCGCGGCGGCGCTGCTCGCCCTCGCGGGCTTCGCCCTCGGACGCGGCCGCGCCCTCGCCGAGGCCGGCGGACGCCGGCGCCATCTCCATTCGCTGCCGGGCTATCACGGGCTCTACGTGCTGTTCGCGACGCTGCTGCCGCCGCTGGCCGCGCTCGCCCTCTACCTCGTGCTGCGCCAGCCGGCGCTCGACTGGCTGACGCTGATGCGGCTGCCCGAGACCCTCGCCGAGCAGAGCCCGGGACAGGTCTCGCTCCTGATGAGCCAGATCCAGCGCGCCGCCTCGGGGCGGCAGGTGCTGGGCGGCCTGCCCGAGGGCGCCGGCGCGGCGGCGGAGTTCCTGGCGGGCGCCCGCCTCTGGGCCGACTGGCTCGTGATCCCGATCGTCGCGCTGCCGGCGCTCGCGGGCTTCGGCTGGAGCCTGTCGCGCGTCAGCCTGCGCTTCCCGGCGCGCAACGCCAGCGAGCGGATCGTGCGCGGGCTGATGATCCTCTGCGCCGTGCTCGCGATCCTCACGACCTTCGGCATCGTGATGTCGGTGCTCTTCGAGGCGATCCGCTTCTTCAGCCGCGAGCCGCTGCTCGAATTCTTCACCGCCCTCGAATGGAACCCCGGCACCGCGATCCGCGAGGGCCAGGCGGCGGGCGCCAGGGAAGGCACCTTCGGCGTCCTGCCCCTCTTCGCCGGCACGCTGCTGATCGCGGCGGTGGCGATGGCGGTCGCGGTGCCGCTCGGGCTCTTCTCCGCGATCTATCTCGCCGAGTTCGCGCCGGGCCGGGTGCGCGGCGTGCTCAAGCCGACGCTCGAGGTGCTCGCCGGCATCCCCACGGTGGTCTACGGCGTGTTCGCGGCGCTCACCGTGGGGCCGTTCCTGATCGAGGTGGGCGATGCGGTCGGCCTCGATGTCGGCGCGAAATCCGCGCTCGCCGCCGGCAGCGTGATGGGCGTGATGATCATCCCCTTCATCTCCTCGCTGACCGACGACGTGATCTCGGCGGTGCCGGCGCGGCTGCGCAACGCGGCCTACGCGCTCGGCGCGACGCAGGGCGAGACGATCCGGCGCGTGGTGCTGCCCGCGGCGCTGCCGGGCATCGTCGGCGCGGTCCTGCTGGCGATCAGCCGGGCGATCGGCGAGACGATGATCGTGCTGCTCGCGGCGGGGCTGCGCGCCAACCTGACCGCCAACCCGCTCGAGACGACGACCACGGTCACGGTGCAGATCGCCAGCCTCCTGACCGGCGACCAGCGCTTCGACAGCGCCAAGACGCTCTCGGCCTTCGCGCTCGGTCTCGTCCTCTTCGCGGCGACGCTCGCGCTCAACGTGGGCGCGCTCAAGTTCACGCAGGCCTACCGGGAAAAGTATGACTGACACGACGAGGCAGGACCCCCTCGCGGTCGAGGGGCTCGACATGGCGCGCTTCCGCCGGCGGCTGCGGGCCCGGCGGCGTTCGGGGCGGGTGCTGCGCGGCGCGGGGCTCGTGGCGATCCTGCTCGCGCTCGGCACGCTCGCGACCCTGCTCGTCACGATCGTCAGCGAGGGCTGGACCGGCTTCCTGCAGACGCGGGTCGAACTCGACGTGTTCTACGATCCCGCGCTCATCGCCGAGGAAGGCACGACCGACCCCGAGGCGCTCGACGAGGGGCAGTACCAGGAGATCGCGCTCCGCGCCCTCGAGGACGCGGTCGGCGGCCTCGGCGCGGCGCCGCGCCGCCAGCTCTCCGGGCTCCTCTCGGTCGCCGCGCGCTACCAGCTCGAGGACCGGGTGATCGCCGATCCCGGCCGCATCGGCACGCGCGAGAGCGTCCGCCTCGTCGCCTCCTCGGATCTCGACATGGCCAACAAGGGCAAGATCGCCCTCGACGTGCCCGAGGAGGACCGCCAGCTGACCGACGCGCAGCTCGGCTGGTTCGAGACGCTGCGGGCGGACGGCCGCCTCTCGACGCCGTTCCACTGGGGCTTCTTCACCGCGAGCGACAGCCGCTCGCCCGAGATCGCCGGCGTCTGGACCGGGATCATGGGCTCGGCGATGATGCTGCTGATCGTGCTCCTCTTCGCGTTCCCGATTGGGGTTGCGGCGGCGGTCTATCTCGAGGAGTTCGCGCCGCAGAACCGCTGGACCGAGCTCATCGAGGTCAACATCAACAATCTCGCGGCGGTGCCCTCGATCATCTTCGGGCTGCTGGGGCTCGCGGTGTTCCTCAACACCCTCGGGATGCCACGCTCCTCGCCGCTGGCGGGCGGCGCGGTGCTGACGCTGATGACGCTGCCGATCATCATCATCGCCGCGCGCTCGGCGCTCCGCTCGGTGCCGACGAGCTACCGCGACGCCGCGCTCGCCCTCGGCGCCTCGAAGCAGCAGGCGGTGATGGGCGAGGTGCTGCCGATCGCGCTGCCGGGCATGCTGACGGGCACGATCATCGGGCTCGCCCAGGCGCTCGGCGAGACCGCGCCGCTCCTGCTGATCGGCATGGTGGCCTTCGTCGCGAGCCCGCCCGACGCGGTCACCGACACCGCGACCGCGCTGCCGGTGCAGGTCTATCTCTGGGCCGAGGCGCCCGAGACCGGGTTCGCCGAGAAGACGCAGGCGGCGATCATGGTGCTGCTCGCCTTCCTCCTGGTGATGAACGCGACCGCGATCGTGCTGCGCAACCGGTTCCAGCAACGGGAGTGAGCGCGATGCGCGACCAGTCCGCCATGCCGGGCCCCGGCGGCCGGGCCAAGATGGAGACCCGCGCGGTCGATGTCTGGTACGGCGAGGCGCCGGCCATCCGGGGCGCGAGCCTCGAGATCCGCCCGCGCGAGATCACCGCCCTCATGGGGCCCTCCGGCTGCGGCAAGTCCACCTTCCTGCGCTGCCTCAACCGGATGAACGACCGCATCCCGGGCGCCCGCGTCGCCGGCGAGGTGCTGCTCGACGGCGCCGACATCTACGGGGCCGCGGCCGATCCGGTGCTGGTCCGCCTCCGCGTCGGCATGGTGGCGCAGGACCCCACCCCGTTCCCGAAATCGGTGTTCGAGAACGTCGCCTTCGGCCCGCGGCTCCACGGCCTCGTCTCGGGCCGGGCGGCGATGGAGCAGCGCGTCGAGGAGAGCCTCCGCCGCGCCGGGCTCTGGGACGAGGTCAAGGATCGGCTCGACCGGCCGGGCACCACGCTCTCGGGCGGGCAGCAACAGCGCCTCTGCATCGCGCGCGCGATCGCCAACCGCCCCGAGGTGATCCTGATGGACGAGCCCTGTTCGGCGCTCGACCCCATCGCGACCGAGATCATCGAGGAGCTGATGGGCGAGCTTCGCCGCGACTACACCGTGGTGATCGTCACCCACAACATGGAGCAGGCCAAGCGCGTGAGCCAGCGCGTGGCGCATTTCCACCTCGGCGAGCTCGTCGAGGTCGGCCCGACCGAGCAGGTGACGACCGAGCCGCGGGACGAGCGCACGCGCCGCTACGTGTCGGGCGAGGTCGGCTGAGCCCGCCCGCTCACTCGAGCCGCGAGGGAAAGCCGGGCGCGCGCAGGTCGGTGCCGAGCGCGTCCTCGAGCAGCTTCACGATCTGGGTGGACTGCGCCTCGCCGCCATAGGCGGCGCGCCCGCGCTCGAAGATCTCGGCCACCTTGCCGGCGAGCTCGAGCGGCACGCCGAAATCGCGGCCGAAGCCCATGGCGAAGCCGAGATCCTTGAGCGCGAGGTCCATGGTGAAGGCGACGTCGTAGCTGCCGTTGAGGATCAGCTGGCCCTCGGTCTCGTGCACGAAGCTGGTGCCGGAGCTCGCCGCGATCGCCTCCCAGGCGAGCGCGAGATCGACCCCGCCGCGCTTCGCCAGCATCAGCGCCTCGCCGCAGGCCACGAGATGCACGAAGGCCAGCATGTTGGTGATGACCTTCACCACCGAGGCGTTGCCGAGCGGCCCGAGATAGATCACCTTGCCGCACATCGCCTCGAAGGCCGGGCGGTGGCGCTCGGCCAGCACCGGGTCGCCGCCGAGGAGCGCCGTGATCTCGCCGCGCTTCGCGAGGTGCACGCCGCCCGTGACCGGCGCCTCGAGCGTGTCGACGCCGCGCTCGGCCGCCATCGCCGCGAGCGCGCCGACCTCGTCCCGCCCGAGCGTCGACATCTCGATCCAGGTCTCGCCCGGGTGCATCGCCGGCAGCATGGCCTCGAGCACCCCGCGCGTGGCCTTGGGCGAAGGCAGGCAGGTGATCACCGCGTCCGAGGCCTCGGCGACCGCGCGCGCGTCGCGCACCCAGCGCGCGCCGGCCGCGATCTGTCGCTCGGCGAGCCCCTCGTCGAGATCGGTGACCGTCACGTCGAAGCCCGCGCCGCGCAGGTTCTCGGCCAGATGCCCGCCGAGATTGCCGAGCCCGATGAAGCCGTAGCGCATGTCGTCCTCCCCTGTCGTCCGGCCCCGGTCAGGGCCGGGGCTCGTGCTCCTCCATCTCGAGATGCAGCGCGTCGCCGTCGTATGCGTGGGCGCGCGCGACCTCCTCGTCGAGCTCGATCCCGAGGCCGGGCTCGGTCGGCACCGGCACGTGGCCCGCCTCCCAGCGGATCGGGGTCTTGAGCAGCCGCGCGTGGAAGCCGTCGAAGCGTTCGATGCTCTCGAGGATCAGGAAGTTCGGGATGCAGGCGCCGAGCTGGATGTTGGCGGCCGCCTCGACCGGGCCGGCATAGAGATGCGGCGCGATCTGGGCATAGCGGGCCTCGGCCATCGCGGCGATCTTCTTGGCCTCGAGGATCCCGCCGACACGGCCGAGCGCGGGCTGCAGGATCGCGGCGGCCGAACAGTCGAGCACCCGGGCGAACTCGTGGAGCGTGGTCAGCCGCTCGCCGGTGGCGACGGGCACGCTCGTCGTGCGCGCGACCTCGGCCATGCGCTCGGGGCTCTCGGGCGGCACCGGCTCCTCGAACCAGAGCGGGTCGTAGGGCTCGATGCGCCGCGCGAGCCGCCGCGCGCCCGAGACGGTGAACTGCCCGTGGGTGCCGAAGAGGAGATCGGCGCGGTTGCCCACCGCCTCCCGCAGACGCCGGCAGAAGGCCTCGCAGCGGTCGAGCTCGGCGACCGAGGGCTGGCGGCCGTCGTAGATCGTGTAGTGATCGGCCGGGTCGAACTTGAGCGCGGTGAAGCCCTGCGCAAGGTACTCGACGGCGCGGGCGGCCGCGGCGTCGGGGTCGGTGTAGACGTCGGCCGCGGCCGGCCCGTCATAGGTGTCGGCCTCCCCCGCGGGATAGATGTAGGTGTAGGAGCGGAGCGCGTCGCGGCAGCGCCCGCCGAGGAGCGCGTGCACCGGCTTGCCGGCCGATTTGCCGAGGATGTCCCAGCAGGCGATCTCGAGGCCGGAGAACACGCCCACGAGCGTCGGATCGGGGCGGAGCGAATAGCCCCGGCCATAGACCGCGCGGCGCAGATGCTCGATCCGGTGCGGGTCGGCGCCCGCGAAATGCCGCCCGAAGACGTCGGCCACCATCGCCTCGACGACCCTCGGCGCGAAGCTCGCGCAGTAGACCTCGCCGATCCCGACGATCCCGCAGGCCGTGGTGAGCTTCACGAGGATGAAATACCGCCCGCCGCGGCGGGGCGGCGGATTGCCGACGACGAAGACCTCGAGATCGGCGAGCTTCACCGGCCGTCCTCCCGCGCCCAGTCGAAGAGCACCACGCTCCTCAGCCCCTCGCCGCGGCGCATGGTGTCGAGCGCGTCGTTGATGCGCTCGAACGGAAAGGTGGCGGTCACGAGCTCGTCGAGCAGGAACTCTCCCGCGGCGTGCAGCCCGCAGATGCGGGGAATGTCCTCCCGGATCACGGCGCCGCCGAACTTCGAGCCGAGGATCGACTGGTGGCGCGAGGCGAGCGCGCAGGGGTCGAAGATGCAGCGCGCGTCCTCGGGGGGCATGCCCGCCACCACGAGCCGGCCGCCGCGCGCGAGCATCCCCACCGCCTGCTCGATCACCGGCGCGCGGTTGACGCAGAGGATCGCGGCGTCGACCCCGCGCCCGCCGGTGAGGGCGAGCGCCTGCCCGACCGGATCGCCGGCCGAGGCGTCGATCACCGCGGTGGCGCCGAACCGCGTCGCGGCGGCGAGGCGGGCCGGCGCGATGTCGATCGCCACGATCTCGCCCGCCCCGGCGATGCGCGCGGCCTGCAGCGCGTTGAGCCCGACCCCGCCGATGCCGACGACCGCGACCGTCTCGCCGCGTCCGAGCGCGGCCGTGCGCGCCACCGCGCCGTAGCCGGTGAGCACGGCGCACGAGACCACGGCGGCCCCGGCCCAGCCGAGGCTGTCCGGCAGCCCGACGATCTGGCTCTCGTGCACCAGCACGCGCTCCGCGAAGGCGGCGGTGTTGAGGCCCTGACCGAGCGGCTCGCCGTCGGCCGCGCGCAGCACCGCGCCCGGGTCGGGCGGCAGGCGGGTCGCGCAGGTGATCGGCCGGCCGCGGGCGCAGTCCGGGCAGGTGCCGCAGGCGCGGGCGAGCGTCACGCTCACCCGGTCGCCGGGGGCGGCGGCGCTCACCTGCGCGCCGACGGCGGTGACGCGCCCCGCGGCCTCGTGGCCGAACACGATCGGCCCGCGCGCGGTCCAGTCGCCGTCCATGAAGGCGAGGTCCGAGTGGCAGATCGCGCAGGCCGCCACCTCCACCTCGACCTCGTAGGGCCCGGGCCGGGCGATCGTCACGGCCTCCAGCGACAGCGGCTGGCCGACCGCCCGCCAGACGGCGGCGCGCATGCTTCCCTCGCTCACGGCACTCCCCTCCACCCGTACGCCGCGGCACCATGACGAACTCGGGCCGCCCGGTCCATCGCGATCGCGACGCGCCCGCGGTCGGGATCCGACCCTGCGTCAGGCGCCGGAGCGCCGCCGCTCCGCCTCGACGTCCTCGGCCGACGGCGGCGACCAGGCCCGGTCGATCTCCGAGCGGTAGTCGGGATCCTCGCCGCGCAGCAGCGCCTCGTTGCGCTCGGCGATCTGCCGGGCGAGCTCGACATAGGCGCGGTTGCGGTGCACGGGCACCTCGGGGTCGTAGACCTGGGCGAGCGCGGCGATGGCGCTCCGGTCCATCGCGACGAACTGGCGCGCCGTCCGCTCCGCCTCGAAGGGGTGCATGCCGAGCGCCTCGAGCGCCGAGCGCCCGGCGCGCACCCCGCTGTCGAAGGTCTCGCGCACGATGTCGCGGCAGCCCGCCCCCCAGAGCTCGTAGACATGGCGCCGGTCGACCGCGCGCGCGACCACGTGCACGTGCGGGTGCGCCCGGACCACGTGGCGGACGAGTCCGGTGATCTGCTCGCGCCCGTCGATCGCCACGACGAGGAGCCGGGCCGTCTCGATGCCGGCGGCGTGCAGGATCTCGGGCCGGGTCGCGTCGCCGAAGAACACGCGGAAGCCGAACGCCCGCAGCATCTCGAGCTGGGTCGAGCTGTAGTCGAGCACCGTGGTCTCGTGGCCGAGCCCGCGCAGCATCCGGTTGACGATGCCGCCGAAGCGGCCGTGCCCGGCGATGATGATGGAGCCGGTGGGCGCCACCTCCTCGGCCGGCCCGTCGGCGCGCACGGCCAGCCGCGGCGCGATCAGCCGGTCCTGCACGATGAAGAGGAGCGGCGTCAGCAGCATCGAGAGCGCCACGACGAGCAGCAGCCGGTCCGCCAGCGCCTCCGGGATCACGCCCTGCGCCACCGTGAAGGAGAGCAGCACGAAGCCGAATTCGCCGGCCTGCGCGAGCCCGAGCCCGAACAGCCAGCGGTCCGCCCCGCCGATGCGGAAGACGAGCGCGAGCCCGAGGAGGACGGCCGCCTTGAGCGCGACGAGGCCGAGGGTGAGGGCGAGGATCGGCGCGATCTCCGCGCCGAGCAGCGCGAAGTCGATCCCCGCGCCGACCGTGATGAAGAACAGCCCGAGCAGCAGGCCCTTGAACGGCTCGATGTTGGTCTCGAGCTCGTGGCGGTACTCGCTGTTGGCCAGCACCACGCCCGCGAGGAAGGTGCCGAGCGCCGGCGAGAGGCCGACGAGCGTCATCAGGAGCGCGATGCCGATCACCCAGAGCAGCGCGGCGGCCACCAGGATCTCGCGGAGCCGCGCCACGGCGATGAAGCTGAACACCGGGCGCACCGCCACGGTGCCGCCGACCACGACGAGCCCGATCGCGGCCAGCGTGACGAGCGCCTGCTGCCAGCCCGCGAGGCCGGCGACGAGGCTCATCTCCGCGCCGTGGGCCGCGGCCTCGCCCGCCGGCTCGCCCGCGAGCGGGGCGAGCTCCATCGGGTCGAGCCCGGGCAGCGCGAGGAGCGGCAGCAGCGCCAGCATCGGGATCACCGCGATGTCCTGGAACAGGAGCACGGCGAAGCTCGCCTGCCCGCCGTCGCTGCGCATCAGCCCGCGCTCGTTCAGCGTCTGCAGCACGATCGCCGTCGAGGAGAGCGCCAGCACGACCCCCACGGCGAGCGCCACGCGCCAGGGCTCGCCGAGCGCCGCCGCCGCGCCCGTCACGAGCAGCGCCGTCAGCCCGACCTGCAGGCCGCCGAGACCGATCAGCCGGGCGCGCATCCGCCAGAGCAGCTTCGGCTCGAGCTCGAGGCCGACGAGGAAGAGCATCATCACCACGCCGAACTCGGCGAAGTGCTGGATGCTGACGACGTCGACCTCGAGCGCCGTGAGGAGCGGCGCGAGCAGGATCCCCGCGATCAGGTAGCCGAGCACCGAGCCGAGGCCGAGCCGCGTCGCGATCGGCACCGCCACCACCCCCGCGAGGAGGAACAGGAAGGCGAGGAGCAGCACGTCGCCCACGGCTCAGGCCTCCGCGAGGATCGGCAGCGTGGCGTGATCGACGACGCCGAGCGCGGCGGCCCGGTCGAGGTCGTAGCGCTCGTCCCGGATCGCGGCGAGGAGCCGCCGGTAGCCCTCGACATGGGCCGCCAGCGCGCCGCTCTCGGCGGCCGCGAGCGCGTCGTAGAGCACGTAGGGCGCGGCGAAGCGCATCCGGCAGAGCCGCGCCGTCTGCTCGAGCGGCGCGAGATAGGCGCGCAGCGGCTGGCGCTGGTGCCCGCCCGGCGCGAAGGATTCCGCCGGCGAGGCGGCGGTCAGCGCGAGCATCAGCGTCTTGCCGGCCAGCCGGTCGCCGCCCGCGCCGTAGGCGAAGCCGGGCTCGAGCACGAGGTCGAGCCACTCCTTCACGAGCGACGGGGTCGAGTACCAGAAGAGCGGGCACTGCACGAGGATCGCGTCCGCGCCGAGAAGCCGCTCCTGCTCCTGCGCGACGTCGATGTCGTGGCGCGGGTACTCGGCGTAGAGATCGACGAAGGCGATGCCGGCGATTGCCCGCGCGGCGGCCGCCATCTCGCGGTTGGCGCGGGAGAAGCGGTGCCCGGGATGGGCGTAGTAGACGAGCAGGCGGGCCATGCCGGGGTCCTTCTTCGGCACCTTTCCCGGCAGCCTAGCCGACCGGGAGCCCAGCTCAAGCGGTCGCGGCGCCCGGGACGCGCCCGGACGCCGCCATCTCGCGGCTCAGTCGAGAATGTGCCAGCCGCAGTCGAGCCAGTCGCGCCCGAGCGGCCGCATCGCGCCCGTCGGCCGCGCGCGCAGCCAGAGCCGCGCCTCGCCCGTGGTCGGGTCGGGCGCCACCACCATCTCCCAGGCGGCCTGCGCGTCGCCCCAGTTGCTGTCGGCGATCACGGCCGTCGGGGTGCCGAGCTCGACCGCCAGCCGCGCCGCCGCCCCGTCGAGCGCCTGCCGCTCGATCCGGGCCCGCAGCTCGGCCTCCTTCGCCGCGATCTCGGCCTGGCCCGGTTGGGCGCCGGCCGGCTGCGTCCGCGCCCAGTCCGCCGCTGACGCGGCCGCCCAGGCATCGAAATAGCCGGCGAGAGAGCGCGCGATCCGCTCGCGGAGCTCGGCGGGCGTCAGCCGGTCGGCCGCTGCCGGCCGGTTCGCGGCCTCGGCCCGGGCGAGCATCTGTCGGCGGCCCGGGTCGGCGTCGGCGCGGTGCAGATCGGCGACGACCTGCGCGTAGTGCTCGCCCGCGCGGCCCTCGGGCAGGTCGGCATCGCGGAGCGCGCGGCCGGGGGCGAGAAGCTCGCGCTCGATATTGGCCGCCACCTCGGCGGGCGTGGCGCCCTCGAGCGGGTCGAGCGAGGGATGCTGGGGCAGGCCGTTGAAGGCGTGGAGCTCGTTGACGACGGTCACCATCGCCTGGGTCTCGCCCCGGAAGCCGTCGAGCAGCCCGGCCAGCACGGCGACCGCGCGGTCGCCCTCGCTCTCGCCGCCGGCCGGCGCCGGCACGCAGGCGGTGTACCGCGGCGCGCCGCCCTCCAGCACCTCCATCGCGGTGTGCGCCCCGCCGCCCGACGAGAGGTCCCACGGGCGGTAGGCGCCCCGGTCGGTCAGCTCCGCCATGAACTCCGGCGCGCCGACGAGCGCGGTGACATCGCCCCGCCGCGCCTCGCCGAGGGCGCCCACGAGCGCCTCGACGAGCACGGCCTCGAGCTCGGCCTCGGTGGCGATCTCGGCGGGCGGGCTCGTGTCGGTGCGCACCAGCCGGACCCGGCCGAGCATCGAGACGCCGTCGAGCGTCGGCCCCGCGGGCTCGGTCGGATCGAAGGTGAAGGTGACGAGGCCCTCCACCGCGTCGACCGCGTCCCGCCATCCGGCCGCGTCGAGGCCGAGCGCCGTGCGCGCGCGGGTCTCCACCCGGTCGAGCGCGGTCTCGAAGGCGCGGTCGCGGGCGCTGTCCTCGACCCGCGCTCCGGCGGTCGCCACGGTGAATTCGAGGCTCCGCGTCAGCGGATGGCCGACGCGATCGCTCGGCAGGTCGGTGACGGCCACGACCTCCGGGTCGCCGTTCGCCGGCGCGAACCGCCCCTCGCTCGCGAGCCGCGCATAGGGCTCGAGGAGCGCGAGCGGGTCGGTCGCCTGCAGGCGCCGGATGGCCACGGTCGAGAAGCAGGAGCCGACGTCCTCCTGGATCACCGGGGTCAGAAGCGCCTGGAGCACCGCCGCGCGGGTCTCCCGCTCGGTCGGCTGGCGCCCCGGGCCGGCCTGCAGGACATCGCGCATCAGCGCGAGCGCCGCCGGGTCGGTCGGCGCCGCGACGCCGTCGAGCACCCGCTCGACCCGCGCGGGATCGGCCGCGATCGCGGCCAGCGTCGCCTCGGCCTGGCGGAGCAGCTGCGCGGGCCGGCTGTCGGCGATCGACGGGGCGAACCGCGCATGGTCGAGAAGCGCCCGGGCGGCCGCGAGGTCGAGCCGGCCGTTGACGTCGATCAGGGTGTCGGCGAGCGCCTCGGGGACCACCTCGTGGGTGGCGAACCCGACGCGGGTCAACATGGCGAGCGGATCGCGGACGAAGTGGAGGCCGGCGTCGAGATAGGCCTCGAGGTCGGCGAAATAGTCGGCCCCGAGCGAGCCGCCGTTGACGATCAGGTGCTCCGCGTAACGCATCGCGATCGACGGCGGCAGCGCCTGCGCGCCGCCCGCGCCCCGGTGCTCGAAGCCGGTGGCGACCCGGGCGGCGAGCGCGTCGATCGCGTCGGCGATCGCGGCCGGGTTCTCGGCCTCCGTCGCGGCCTCGAGCGCGAACCCGGCGAGCTCGGGATCGGTCTCGAACGCCGCGACGATCCGCGCGGCGTCGGCGTCGGCGAGCCGGCGCACGCGCCCCGGCGCGAGCGGCCCGCTCTCCATCGCCTCGCGGAGCCCGCGCCACCCGATCATCGCGTCGAGCAGCGCCCGTTCCGCCGCGAGATCGGCCGGCGCGGCGCCGGCCACGACGTTGCGCTGGGCGGCGATCTGCGCCTCGGTCACCGGCGGGTTGAGGCGCCCCCGCCGCAGCCGGCCCTCGAACGCCGAGAGCGCCTCGAGCGCCGCCTGCGCCGTTTCCGGCGCGACGCGCTCGATCGCCTCCATGCCGCGCGCCGCCAGCACGAGCCGGCGGATCTCGGCGATCACCGCCCGCGCCGCCTCGATGTTGGCCAGCGTCGGCGGATCGGTCTCGGTCAGCAGCGCGACGAGCTCCTGCTTCCGGGCGTCGATCGGCAGGGTCAGCTCGGGCGGCAGGCCGCGCGGCATCGCGAGGCCCCGCGCGCCGCGGCGCGCCTCGGCGAGGGCGGCCTCGTAGTCCTCGCGGATCCGCTCGACCCGCGCCAGCCAGTCGGCCAGCGGCGCCGGGGCCGCGCCCGGCAGGTCGGCGCCGCGGAGGACGGCCTCGAGATCGCGCCGCTCGTCCGGGCGGAGCGCGTCGTCCGGCAGCCCGGCGAGGACTTCGCGGATCGCGCGCGCGAGGCCCGCGGGCGTGTCGGCCGCGGGCCCGTCCTTCGCCGCGGGCGCCTGCGCCGGCACCGGGGCCGCCGCCGCCGCCTTGAGCCGGGCGATGCCCTCGGCGACCTGGCGGAGATCCTCGGTGTCCGCGGCCGCGCGAAGCGCCTCGGCGAGCTTGCGCCGGGCGGCCTCGAACGCGGCCCGCGTGCCCGCCCCCGCATCCTCCGGGCCGGCGAGGGCGCGCAGGGCGGCCTTCAGCCGGGCGAGCCGCTCGGCGAAGAGCGGATCGGCGGCGTCCGCCGGCGTGCCGGCGCCCGAGCCCTCCTCGGGCTCGGCGGCGTCGAGATCGACCGTCTCGGGCGGGGCCGTCTCGTCGCCCGTCTCCGCGAGCTCGACGCCCGCCTCGAAGACCTTCACCCGGCGAAAGCCCGCGACGCCGAGGGCCTTCAGCATCAGGCGAACGCGCTTCGCGAGGCTCGGGATCGCGCGGCCCTCGAGGGTCAGGACGAGGGTGCGCGGCCCCTCGGGGTCGCCGCCCTCCTCGGCCGGGCCGCCCGCGCTCGCGGTGCCGAAGGTCACCTTCTTCGCCGCGATGCTCGACTTCAGCCGCGCGGCGAGGCTCCGGCCCGACGTCTTCGGATGCAGCGCGAGGCGCATCTCGGCGGGATCGTTGCTCGGCAGGCCGAGCGCGAAGCTGTGGGGCTTGCGGCGCAGCTTCTGCACGAAGCCGGCGAGGTAGGCCGCGTGCGCCGCGGGATCCGCGAAGTCGCCGTCCGGCGCGTCGGCCTCCTCGGCATTGGCGGCGCGGGCGAGCTCGGCCAGCCGCGCGCGCACCGCGTCGAGCTCCTTGGCGAGCGGCTTCTTCATCATGTCGGCGAGATCGGCGAGCTCGCGCCTCGTGGCGGGGTCCCCGGCGGTCTTCGCCAGCGCGCTCGCCTCCGAGACCACCTGCCGCGCCGAGCTCGCGATCGCGGCCAGCGCCGCCTCGACCTCCTTCGTGGATCGCGCGTCGAACGACCTCTCGGCGCTGGCGAGCGACTTGCCGAGCTGGTCGACCGCGCGGCCGAACCCGTCGCCGGACTTCGCGAGCGCCTTCGGCCGCTCCTTCGTCCACCAGGCCTTGGTCAGTTCGATCCGGGAATTGCTCTGCATCCTACCAATCCTCCAGCAATGGACTTTCGCAAATTGCCGCGCGGCCGCAGCAATATGACCGCGGCGACATTCATCGATCTGGAGTCGCGAAGGTGCGGCGCAAGGCTTGAAACGGGCGGGAACGGTTCCCATCGCGGCCCGGGGGATCAGAAATCCTCATGCGAGGCTCAGAACTCCTCGTTTGCGAGCGCCCCCGCCGGCCACCACCTCGGGGTCGTATCGCAGCGCAGTGCCGGCGAGCCGGCGCGCCAGAGGAGACCGAGGATGAACCGGATCGACACCACAGCCCGCCCCGACGCCGAGCACGGACAGGACGTCGTCGCGCAGCTGACCTTCATCACGCCGCAGGACGCCAAGCCCGTCTTCCACAGCCAGGCCTACACCGGCGGCGCGCCGGAGTTCTTCTTCGGCGTCGAGGAGCACGCCGTGCCCGTGGAGACCCTGCGCCCCGAGGCCGATCGCTTCGAGCTCGACCGCGAGGGGTTCGCGTTGCGCGCCGCGCCGACCGCGGTCGGCGACCTCTACGACGACGCCGCCGTCGACGGGCCCTACGCCGCCGAGATCGAAGCGCTGCTCGCGCGCGAGCTCGGCGCCAGCCGCGTCGCGATCTTCGACGCCACCCGGCGGTCGGACGGCGGCGCGGGCGCGGCCAACAAGGACGGCCAGCGCGGCGTCGCCTCGCGGATCCACGTCGACTACACGGCCACGAGCGGGCCGAAGCGCGCGCGCGACGTGCTCGGCGGCGCCGAGGTCGATCGCCTGCTCGCGGCGGGCGCGCGGATCCTGCAGGTGAATGTGTGGCGGCCGATCGCCGGGCCGGTGCGCCGCTCCCCGCTTGCCCTCGCCGACGCCTCGACCGTGCGGGCGGAGGATCTGGTCGCCACCGATCAGGTGTTCCCCGACCGCGTGGGCGAGATCTACCACCTCGCGCACCACCCGGCGCAGCGGTGGTACTACGCCCCCGAGATGACGCGCGACGAGGTGCTGCTGATCAAGGGCTGGGACAGCCGCGAGGACGTCGCGCGGTTCACGCCGCACACCGCCTTCCAGCTGCCCGATCAGGACCCCGACGCGCCGGCGCGCGAGAGCATCGAGGTCCGCACGATCGTCGTGATCGAGTGAGACCGTCCGCGGCGGCCCGGTCGTGACGCCGGGCCGCCCACGCGGTGCAGGGCGGCGCGCTCAGGCGCCGCTCGGGTATTCGAGCGCCTTGAAGCTGATGCCGTCGGCGCCGGGCGCGCGCCCGATCCGCCGGATGTTCGCCCAGACGTTCTTGTAGTTCGGGATCACGAGCTCGTTGGTGTGCTCGCTGATCACGTTGCCGACCTGCCCGAGCGGCGAGCAGAACAGCATGAAGCACTCGCCGCGCCGGGCCGTCGCGACCGGATAGACCATCGCCTGGGTCGAGCCGACATCGTTCCAGACCTCGACGAGATCGCCGGCCTCGAGGCCGAGCTCGGCCATGTCTCCGGGGCTCATCTCGATCGGCGGCGCCGGGAAGCGCTCCCGCACGAAGGGCGTGCGGATGTCGTAGAACGCGTTCTGCCAGATCATGTTCTTGCGGCCGTTGTTGATCAGGTAGGGGAAGCGGTCGCGCTGCGCCGCGCGCCCCTCGGCCTGCAGCCCGCGCCATTCGGCCGCCATGAAGCGCGCCTTGCCGTCGGCGGTGCCGAAGACGCCGTCCGAGTAGAGCCGCGGGGTGCCGACGAGCCGGCCGTCCTCGACGCCGGTGCAGGGCTCCTGCACGCCGTTGGTGCCCATCGCGCGGAGCCTCTCATAGGTCACGTGCTCGCCGCCCGCGGCATGGGCGTGGTAGCCGTCCATGAAGGCGTCTTCCTCGGTCTGCCAGTCGAAGCCGCGGAAGCGGTCGGCGCGCTCGGGGTCGCCGGCGGCCCGGAACGCGCGCTCGAGATGGTTGGCGAGCCGGGCGGCGATCAGGCAGTCGGGCAGCGCCGCACCCGGCGGGTCCATGTAGCGCTCGGTGAGCCGCAGCCGCCGCTCGCCGTTCATCGAGGTCAGGTTCATCTCGCCCGCCGTCGCCGCCGGCAGGATCACGTGGCAGGCCTCCCCGATCGGCGTCGGCAGGATGTCGACGTCGACCGCAAAGAGCCCGCCGCGCCGGATCGCGTTGACGATCGCCTCGACCTGGGCCTCCCGGTCGCCATAGGGGATCGCCTCCATCGCCTCCTTCACGATGTTGGTGC
>CAZWDE010000007.1:0-26438 GCA_964632555.1 uncultured Limibaculum sp. | reverse complement strand
GCGATAGGCCGACTGCAGCCACTCCCAGCGCGCGGGCGCCGAGGCCACCGTGACCCCGCCGGTCATGTGGAGGCCGATCGGCTGGCCGCTCTCGCGCTCGATCTCGGCGAGCAGGTCGATCGTGTAGGCTTGCAGCGCGGCCATGTTGGGGTCGGCGTTCAGCGCGTGGATGCCGCCCGCCGCGTGCCAGGAGGACCCCGCGGTCAGCACCGAGCGCTCGACGAGGAGGCACTCGGTCCAGCCGAGCCTGGCGAGGTGGTAGAGCACCGAGGCGCCGACGACGCCGCCCCCGATCACGACGACCCGGTAGTCCGTCTTCATGCCGCTCCCCCGCGCCCGGTTGCCCGACCGGGGGAGCCTAGGCGGCGGGAAAGCGGGCTGTCCAGCGCGGCGGGCACGGCGCCGCCGCGACGGCCTCAGACCAGAATGTCCTCGTCCATGTTGGCGACCCAGACCCCGCCCTCGAGATTGGGCGCGGTCTGCTCGACGTTCTCGGCGCTCTGGGCGAAGAGGCGCAGCATGTCGCCCTCGCTCGCCGCGCCGCTTTCGAACTGCGCGAGCCAGTATTCGAGGCCGTCGTCGTCCGGGTCGCGGTCGAGCACCGTGTTGTAGAGCGTCGTCACGTAGCCGACCGAGTCGAGATCGCCGTAGAGCGCTTGGAACTCCGCGCTCTCGGCAAAGAAGGAGGCGGCCTCGGTGCGGTCGAGCCCGTCGTCGAGCCGGTCGATCCAGAAGCGCAGGCCGGGGCCGTCGGGGTCGCGTCCGAAGGCGGCGGCGTAGAGGCGGTAGGCGTAGCCGGTGTTCTCGCTCGTCAGGTCGAGCAGCCAGTCGCCGTCCGCCAGATCGAGACGCTCGACATTGGCCAGCGTGTCGATCTCGCCGGTGGGCGCGGTCACCGTGACGATGCCGTCCTCGCCCCGCTCGAAGGCGATCTCGGCGCGGGCGGCGGCGTAGCGCGCGGCGTCGTCGCCGTCGCCGCCGTCGATCAGGTCGGCGCCGGCGCCGCCCTCGATCCGGTCGTCGCCGGGTCCGCCCGCCAGCGTGTCGTCCTCGACCGTGCCGAGGATCACGTCGTCGCCCGGCGTCCCGGTCTCGAGCAGCGCCGGGGTGTCGGTCACGTCGACGCGCACGCTCACCGTGTCGAAGGCGCGGCCGAAGGGATCGAGCAGGTCGATCGTGAGCTCGTGGACCGGCAGCTCCTCGAAGTCGATCACCGCGTCGTCGGCGAGGCGGAGCGTGCCGCCCTCGAGCCGGAAGAGCTCGGCGGTGGGCAGGGTGGCGCGGATCGCGGTGCCCATCGCCCGGTCGAGGCCGGGAACGGTGCCGATCGCGCTGCCGGGGGCGGCGTTCTCCTCGATGGTGAAGGCCATCCCCTCGGGCAGCGGCGTCGGCTCCGGCACGGGCGGCATGGGCTGCGGCGCGGGCTCGGGCGGCATCGGCTGCGGCGCCGGCGCGGGCGTGGCGCCCGGCCCGGGCGGCGGGCTCGCCGGATCCTCGGCCCCCGCGCCCGGGCGGAGGGCGATCGTGAAGGTCTCGGCATAGGGCTGGCCCGAGCCGTCGTCGGCGGTGATCTCGACGGCGTGGCTCGCCGCGGCGTCGCCGTCGAACACGGCGCCCGGGGCGACGATCAGCGTCGTGCCGGCCAGGGCGAACCGCCCGCCCGCGCTGTCGGTCAGCCGCAGGCTCGCGTCGCGCTCGGCCGGGCCGTCGGGGGTCTCGAGCGCCTCGAAGACCGCCACCGCCGTGCCGGGCGTCGCGTCCGCCGCGACCTCGCCGCCCGAGGCCAGACGGATGTCGATGATCGGGCTGTTCTCGACCGAGACGGTCAGGGTCGTCGTCGCGCTGAGCCCGTCCTGGTCCCGCACCTCGATGACGATGTCGTATTCCGGCGTGCGCTCGTAGTCGAGATCGGCCAGCGGCGCGACGCGCAGCTCGTTGCCGACGATGCCGAAATTCTCGAAGCCGGGTTCGGACGGCCCCGGCAGGATCGTGAAGGTGTGCACGTCGCCGGGGTCGGGATCGGCGACGAAGAGCGCGGCGACCACGGTGCCGTCGGCCGCGGTTTCCGAGACGACCGCGCTCTCCGCGCTCACGCCGGTCGGCGGCGCGTTGCCGGTGGCCGGCGCGGGGCCGTCGGGATCGGGCGCGGGGCTCGGCGAGGGCGCGGGCGGCGGGGTCGGATCGGGCGAAGGCTGCGGCGCCGGCTCGGGCTCGGGCGTCGGCTCGGGCTCCGGTGTCGGCTCGGGCTCCGGCGTGGGCTCCGGTTCGGGCTCCGGCATGGGCTCGGGCTCCGGTTCGGGCTCGGGCTCCGGTTCAGGCGCGTCGGCCTCGCCGAGCTGGCTCGCCGCCGCGTAGCTGAGCGTCCCGTCGGCGAACTCGAAGCTCTCGACGTCGTCCGCGACGAAGTCGGTCCCCTCGCCGACGATCTCGAGCCCGCCCGAGACCTCGCGCACCGAGTAGGCCCCGCTCGGCAGCGCGAACACCGCCCGGTCCGAGCCCGCCCCGCCCTCGATCGTGTCGTCGCCGGCCGCGCCCTCGAAGATGTCGTTGCCCGCGCCGCCGATCAGGCGGTTGTCGTCGCCGTTGCCCGCCGAGCGTCCGCCGTAGAGGCCGAGATGCACCACGTCGGCGAGCCCCGCGAGCAGCGTGACGCCCACCGTCGTGACGATCGTGTCGCCGTCCACGAGGTCGATCTTGGCGTTGGCGCCGCCGAACGCCGCCTCGAGCGAGCGCCCGCCCGAGAAGCTGACCGTCTGCGTGCCCGAGCCCGGCAGGGCGAGCGAGTAGCCGCCGGTCGACCAGGTGCCCGTCGAGGCGCCGCCGACGTTGACCGAGCCGCCCCGGCCCTCGCCCGGCGAGTAGATCCCGTCATTGTCGTTGTCGTCGTAGATCACGCCGGTCAGGAACGCCGAGGAGCCCGAGCGCGCGAAGTTCTGCGTGACCATCGAGCTGTCGTAGGTGCGCCCGTTGCTCGCGGTGAAATCGCCGCGCATCTCGCCGATGCCGACCTGGCGGAAGCTGTCCGACATCAGGTTGGTGCGGTGGCCCGGGCTCTCGAACAGGCCGTCGTGGTTGTTGAGCACGTAGGTCTCGCGCGCCCCGCCGATCGAGCCCGAGGTGCCGTTCCAGGCGATGTTCTCGC
This sequence comes from uncultured Limibaculum sp., assembly GCA_964632555.1. Taxonomy (GTDB): domain Bacteria; phylum Pseudomonadota; class Alphaproteobacteria; order Rhodobacterales; family Rhodobacteraceae; genus Thermohalobaculum. The sequence goes on along the minus strand of CAZWDE010000007.1, from coordinate 23,296 downwards.
CGATCCGCCACGCGCCGCTCAGCGGGTAGTCGGTCGCCTCGATGCGCTGGCGCAGCGACGACCCGCCCGCGCCGGTGTGCGAGAACGTGTCGGTCGCGAGCATCCACTCGGTGTGGTCGCGCGCCGCCTCGATCAGCTCGGTGTCGAAGGCGAGCGGCTGCTTCGGCGCCGCGCTGATCGTTCCCCCGCTGAGGCCCTGGTTGAGGGAAATGCCGAGCCGCGCCGCCTCCGCCTCGGGATGCGCGCGCGCGCGGTTGATCAGTTCGAGAATGTACTGCTCGTAATCGGTCGGGTTCGCCACCGCCGCCCCCTGGATCGCCGCCTGTCCACATCCGTCGCGGCCGCCGGCCGGCGGCCTCTACACCCGTGAGTTGAGTGCCAAAGAATGATGGCGAAAACAAGGTTCCGATCGCGGCGCCGCGCCCGCTTGTGCGGCGGGCGGCCGGGGCGCTAGCCATGGCGGGCGAGGCACGGAGGAGGAGAGCGATGGGCGATGTCGCCGGGGCGGCCGACCGGCCGGCCGAGGTCCTGCTCGAGGCCGAGGGCCTCGCCGTCGATCTCGCGGGGCGGCCGGTCCTCCGGGGCGTCGATCTCGCGCTTCGCCGGGGCGAGATCGTGACCGTCGTCGGCCCCAACGGCTCGGGCAAGTCGACCCTGCTGCGCGCCATGATCGGCGCGGTGCGCCCCGTGGCCGGGCGGGTGCGCCGGGCCCGCGGCCTGCGGATCGGCTATGTGCCGCAGGCGCTCCGGCTCGAGCCGACGATGCCGCTGACCGTCGGGCGGTTCCTCGCGCTGCCGCGGCGGGCGTCGCGGGCCGAGCGCCGGGCGGCGCTGGCCGATGTCGGCCTGCCCGATCTCGAGGACCGGGCGATGACCGAGCTTTCGGGCGGCCAGTTCCAGCGGGTGATGCTCGCCCGCGCGCTGCTCGGCCGGCCCGACCTGCTGCTGCTCGACGAGCCGACGCAGGGACTCGACCAGCCGGCGACCGCCGCCTTCTACAAGCTGATCGCCGAGGTGCGCGCGCGGCTCGGCTGCGCGGTGGTGATGGTCAGCCACGACCTGCACGTGGTGATGACGGCGTCCGACCGCGTGATCTGCCTCAACGGGCACATCTGCTGCCAGGGCGAGCCCGAGCGCGTCGCCTCCGCCCCGGAGTACCGCGCGCTCTTCGGCGAGGGGACGGCCGGCACCCTCGCGCTCTACCGCCACGCCCACGACCACGTCCACGACGGCGCCGGGCCGCCGCCCGAGGACGCCGCCGGCGCGGCGCCCGGGACGGGGCCGGGCGCGTGATCGACGACTTCCTGCTGCGCGCGGGCGCCGCCGGGGTCGGCGTGGCGCTGGCGGCGGGGCCGCTCGGCTGCTTCGTGCTGTGGCGGCGCATGGCCTATTTCGGCGACGCGACGGCGCACGCCGCGATCCTCGGCGTCGCGCTCGCGCTCCTGCTCTCGGTCTCGGTGACGGCCGCGGTGCTCGCGGTCTCGCTCGCGATGGCGCTGGCGGTCTCGGCGCTCGCCGAGCGCGGGCTCGCGATCGACGCCGCGCTCGGGGTGGCCGCGCACGGGGCGCTCGCGGCCGGGCTCGTCGCCGTGTCGCTCGCCGGCGCGGGCGGGGCCGGCGATCTCCACGGCTACCTCTTCGGCGAGATCCTCGCGGTCTCGGGGCGCGACCTCTGGGTGATCTGGGGCGGCGCGGCGGTCGTTCTCGGGGTGCTCGGCTGGCGCTGGTCGGCGCTGCTCGCGGCCACGCTCTCCGCCGACATCGCGCAGGCCGGCGGTCTCGACCCCGCGCGCGAGCGCCGGGTGCTGACGGTGGCGCTCGCGGTCGTGGTGGCCGTGGCGCTCAAGGTGGTGGGCGCGCTGCTGATCACGGCGATGCTGATCATCCCGGCCGCCGCCGCCCGGCCGCTCGCGCGCTCGCCCGAGGCGATGGCGGCGATCGCGGCGGGGCTCGGCGTGCTCGCGGTCGTCGGCGGGCTGTCGGGATCGCTGCTCGCGGACACCCCGGCCGGCCCGAGCGTGGTGACGGCCGCGACGGCGCTCTTCCTGCTGACGACGCTCGCGGGGCGCGGTCAGGCGAAGTCCCAGTAGCCCGGCGCCAGCTCGGCGAGGTCGTCGATCCCCTCGGCGGCGGCGCGGTTCTCGGGGCTCTCGGCGAACGCCTTGAGGAGCGGCGCGCGGCCCGCGCCCTCCGCGAGGAGCCCGGTCCAGAACGCGACGCCGCCGGGGTCGCCCGCGCGGCCGAGCACGTTGTCGTAGAGCCCCTCGACGAAGGCGCGGTCGGCGAGCTCCGACGGGTCGCCGACCCGCATCCGGAACTCGGGCGAATCGAGGAAGGCCCGGGCGAGCCCGTTCTCCGAGAGCCCGTCCTCGCGCCGGTCGACCCAGAAGTTGAGCCCGGTCGGATCGGCCATGCGCCCGAGCCCCGCCTCGTAGATCAGCGCGACGGTCGCCACCGCCGCGGCGTCGAGCACGCCCTGCGGGCGAAGCGTGACTTGCGTGCCCTCGTCGACCGGCTCGACGACGATCTCGCCGATATCGGGATCGCGGGGCAGGGTGAACCGCGCCCGCTCGCCGCTCTCGGCGAGGAGCTCGAGCTGCAGCGGGAACGATTCGAGGATGAAGAAGTCGGTGACCGTCGCGCCCTCGACGATCACCCGGTCCTCGAAGTCGAAGCCCGCGAGGACGTCGCCGTCGAGCTCGGCGAGCGTGCCCGCCACGGTGTCGCCCGCGCCGATGCCGCCGCCGGTGACGACGACGTCGCGGCCGAGCCCCGGTCGGAAGGTCTCGGCGCGCCCGTCCGCGCCGATCAGGGTGTCGTCGCCGTCGGTGCCGTCGAGCCCCGAGAAGACGTCCGCCACGGTCTGTCCCGCGCCGGCGGTGCCCGCGGCGACGATCCCTCCGAGCCCCGCGAGCCCCCGCGCCACGAGCTCCGCCTCGAGCTCGGCGCCGGTGGGCGCGGCGCCGGCGATCGCCTCCGCGGCCCCCTCGGCGGCGCGGACCGCCTCGGCGAAGAGGGCGTAGAACCCGTCCTCGACGATCAGCGTGCGGAAGAAGGTGTTGGGGTCGTCGTCTCCGGGCGAGACCGCCGCGCCCTCGTGCATCGCCGCGAGCAGGCCCGGGACCGCGTCGGCGAGGCTCTCGAGGCTCGCCGCGCCGCGGCTCCGGCTGGCGAGGACGAGCGCGAGGAGATCCATCGAGTGAAGCTCGAGCGGCGTCACGCCCTCGGCCGCGAGCCCGATCACCTCGACCGCGCCCGCCCCGGCCGGCAGATCGCCGGGATCGGCGGTGAGGTAGAGATCGGGCACGAAGCTGCCCTCGAGCCGGGTCTCGTCGACCCGGTCGGCCGCGGTCTGCGCCGCGCCGCCGCCGCGCTGCCAGCCGAGGGCCGCCGTGTCGAGGTCGGGATACTCCGCGGCGATCAGCTCGTCGGCGAAGGCGCGGAGCTCCCCGAGGAAGGCCGTCGCGCCATAGGGCGCGGGATCGAAGGCGACCGCGGGCACCCCGAGCGCGGCGGCGGCATAGGCCGAGAGCGCGCCGCCGAGGGAATGGCCCGTCACCGTCACCGCGAAGCCCGGATTGGCGGCGGCGACCTCGAGCACGCTCGCGATCGCCTGCCGCGCCATCGAGCGCACCGTCGCCTCGCCGAAATCGACGAGCGCCCCCGTGCCGTCGCCGAACGGCCCGTCGATCACCGCGACCACGAGCTCCACCGCCTCGGCGAGCCCCTGCGAGAGCCCCAGCGTGTCCGCGAGAAAGTCGTCGAGATCCCCGGATCGGGCGATCTCGGCCTCGACCGTCGCGCCGCCGTCCTGCCAGTAGCCGAGGAGGGAGGCGAGATCGCGGTCGTAGGCCGCCTCGTCGAACAGGCCGAAGCGGAGGCCGGCGACCGCCTCGACGGCCTGGGTGAACTCGGTGCCGCGGAAGGCGATCACCAGCTGCGCCTCGGCCGCGTTGCGGTAGACGTTGTATTCGAGGCCGTTGCCGAAGGCTTGGGTCGCGTTGCGGGGGCCGTAGTCCCCCGTGGCCGGGAGGTGGACCCAGTCCGGCGCGCGACCGGCGAAGTCGGGATCGGCCGGCGCGGGCGAGCCGGCATCGCCCGGATCGGCGCGGTAGTCGTAGGCGTCGAGCGCCATCAGCGCGTAGTCGACGCGGCTCGGAGCGCCGGGAGGGGTGGCGAGCATCGGCGAAGCCTACACGGAACCGGGCGGCGGCGCCACCCGCCCGGCGATCACGCCTTGACCTTCCGGATGTCGGGCTTGCCCGGCGGCGGCGCCTTCGCGGATTTCGGCCTTGCCCGCGGCGCCGTGACCTGACCCCGGGCGTGCAGCCGCGCGAGCTCGCGCTCGACGCGCTCGATCATCTGCGTCGCCGTCTCGTAGTTGCGCGTCTCGACCATCTCGGAGGCGCTCTTGGCCATCGCCGCGAGCTTTCGCGCCTTCGCGCCCGGCGCCCGCTTGATCGCCGGCAGCGCGCCCCAGATCCGCCGGCGGAGCGCCACCGCCACGCCCGGCGGCGCGGAGCGCCCGGGGCCGGACTTGCGCCCGTCGAGCAGCGCCTGGATCGTGCCGTCGTCGAGCCCGCGCGCGCGCATGGTGTCGACGAAGTCCTCGTCCGCCTCGCCGCCGATCACGGTGCCCTTGGCGACCACGCGCACCCGGCTGAAGCCGCTGACCGAGAGCGCCCGCAGAAGCCGGCGCACGCGCAGCTGCAGCCCCGGCAGCGTGCGCCCCTCGAGATAGAGGAGCAGCGTGCGCGGCTCGAGATCGGTGATGCCGAGCTCCTGCGCGAGCCGCTCGCCGCCCGCGATCCCGTAGGTGAAGCGCTGCGCGCCGAGCCCCTTGCGCATGGCGAGCCCGAGGGTGCGCGCCGGCTTGATCTTGTCGAAGCGGAAGCGCATGTCCTCGGGATCCTGGCTCGGCAGCGCGAGGCCGAAATTGTGCGGCTCGCGCTTCAGCCGGTTCGCCATGCGCTTGAAATAGGCCTTGTGCGCCTCGGCATCGCCGAACACCTCGTCGGCGTCCTCCTCCATGCGATCGCCGATCTCCTCGGCAACCTCCATCGCCGCCTTCAGCCGGTCGGCGAGCGGCGAGCCGAGAAGCGCGGCGAGGCGCTTGATCGCGGTCTTCTCGCGCGCGTCGGAGGCGGTGTCGCCGAGCTTCTTCAGCGCGCGGCGCACGTCCTTCGCCTCGTCCTCGATCTCGTCGACCGCCTTCTCGTAGAGCCAGAGGCGCTTGGCGGTGGGGCGGCGCCGGAGCCGGCGCTCCGCCTTCTCGAAATGCACGACGGCGCGCTCGAACCCGCGTCCGGCGCGGCCGAGCCCGTCGGGCTCGGTCTCCCGCCACCAGTCCCGCGTGAGCGGAACGTCCTGTCCCATGCCATCCTCCAATGACTTTCCGACAACCTTCTCGACATTGTCGCCAGGCGCGACGCCTTCAAGCCTGACGCGGAACTTCCGTAAAGATTTGATGACAGCCGGGTTTCGCCGTTCCCGACCCGTGGCGAGGACGCTATAACCCGCCGCGACCCTGACCGAGGAGGCTCCGATGCTTCGCACCGTCCAGCTCGCCGCGGCCGTCGCGGCGCTCGCCGTGCCCGCCCTCGCCGAGCCCGCGCCGGCCGCTCGGGGCGAGCGCGTCGCCGCCGCCGCCGCCGGGCAGGCCGCCGACGGCCCCCGCACCGACGCCCGCGCCGAGGACGCCGAGCGTGTCTTCGTCCGCTTCCGCGAGCTCTTCGACGGCCGGGGCAAGGCCAGCGACCGCGCCGTGGAGCTCAACGGCCGCCGCGTCGAGATGATCGGCTTCCAGACGCCGGCGCCGACGCGCCAGAGCCCGTTCCTCGTGGTGGTCGGCGCGCCCTCGGTGGTCTGCCCCTATTGCAGCTCGGTCGACGACCGCGAGCACCTGCCGTATGTGCTGGTCTATCCCGAAACCGAGATGCCCAACGTCAACCCGCGGCTGCGTCTGCGCATCGTCGGCGAGATCTCGGCGAGCCACCAGCACGAGAGCTATTACGGCCTGCACAACGACGTGCGGATCCTGAACGCCACCGTGCTGCCCGACCAGCGCTACCGCAACCCGGTGCGCGACCGCATCGCGGGGCGCGGCGCGGCCGAGGCGGCGGGCGCGGAGCGCGCCGACGACTGAGGCGGCGCGGCCACCCCGGCCACGGGGGCCGGCCGCGCGAGACGACGAGGACCGGCGAGCGATGGACAACATCGTCGGCATCTTCCCGACGCCCGTGATGATCTGCCAGAGCGCCATCCCGGCCGACCTCGTGGCGCGTCTCGTCGCGCAGTTCGACGAGACGGCGAGCGATCCCAACGTGCGCACCGCGCTCCTCGCCCACACGCCGACGACCAGCCCGCGCAGCCACGACAACTACCGCGCCGTGCTCGGCCACGTGGCGCCCAAGCTCCGGGCCTATGGCGAGGCGCTGCTCGGCGAGGCGATGGGCTGGGGCGTCAAGGACATCTGGATCAACCGGATGGAGACCGGCGGCGCGCAGAAGATGCACAACCACGCCAACAGCTTCATCTCGGGCATCATCTACCTGACCGAGACGCATCCGAGCGCGGCGACCGTGTTCTACCGGCAGGTGGGCGCGCCGTCCTTCGTGATGTCGAACGAGAACCGCAACTGCAAGATGACCGCCTACAACAGCCCGATCTTCCGCATGCCCGATGTCGGGCCGGGCGACATGGTGCTGTTCCCCTCCTACCTCCTGCACGAGGTCCCGCCCAACCAGGGCGCGCCGCGGCTGACGGCCGCCTTCAACGCGCTGCCCGAGCGGCTCGACAGCTGGGGCTATGTCGTCCAGTTCCGCTAGGGGGCCGGCGATCTCGGTCCATCTGCTCCTCCTCATGTCCGGCTTCGCCGGGCTCGGCTACCAGATCGTCTGGACGCGGATGCTGGCGATCGGGCTCGGCCACGAGGTCCATGCCGTGCTCGCGGTGGTGGCGGCGTTCTTCGCCGGGCTCGCGGTCGGGGCCCTCGCGCTCGACCGGGCGGTGGCGCGGAGCCGGCGCCCGGGCCTCTGGTATGCGGGGCTCGAGGCGCTGATCGGGCTCTGGACGCTGGCGCTCGTCGGGCTGATCCCGCTCGCCAACGGCTGGATCGCCGACTGGATCGGACCCGAGCCGAGCCCGGCGCGGCACTGGCTCGGCGCCTTCCTCGGGCCGGCGCTCCTCCTCCTGCCGGCGACCGCCGCGATGGGGGCGACGCTGCCGGCGGCGGAGCGGCTCCACGCGCGCCTGCGCCGCGACGGGCGGACGATCGGCGGGCTCTACGGCGCCAACGCGGCCGGTGCCATGGCGGGCGCGTTGCTCACCGCGGTCTGGCTGGCGCCCGCGCTCGGCTACTCGGCGACGCTCCTCGTCTTCGCCGGCGTCAACGCGCTCTGCGCGGTCGCGACCCTGATCGGACCGGCGCGCGGCGAGGCCGAACGGGCGCCGCTCGAGGGGGCGGCGGCGGGCCCCGGCCCGCGGCCGCCGATGCTCGCGGCGCTGGCGCTGACGGGGCTGCTCGGCATCGGCTACGAGGTCGCCGTGGTGCGCGCGCTCGCGCAGGTCCTCGAGAACACCGTCTATTCCTTCGCGGCGTCGCTCACGGTCTATCTGCTCGCGACCGCCGTGGGCGCGGGGCTCTACCAGCGGCTCCACGCCCATCGGCGCGCCGAGGGGTGGGACCGTCCGGCGCTCGCGCTCCTCACGGCGCTCGTGGCGGTCGCGTCGGCGGCCGGCGCGCTGCTGCTGCTCGCCGTCCCCGCGATCTACGGCGCGCTCTCGGCGCTCGCGCCCGGGCTCGCCGGCGGCATCGGGGCCGAGCTCGCCGCGGCCGCGGTGGTGCTCGGGCCGCCGGCGGCGGCCATGGGGGCGCTGTTCTCGCACATCGCGCAGGGCGCGCGCGGGCGTGCGGGCGGGCTCGGCCTCGCCTTCGCCGCCAACACCGCGGGCGCGGCCGCCGCGCCTTTGCTCGCGGGCGTCGTCGCGATCCCGGCCATGGGCGTCGTCGCCACCCTCGTGGCGCTGTCCGCCGGCTACGCCGCGATCGCGCTCGGCGCGGGCCGCCTTCGCCGGCGTCCCCTCGCGCTCTGGGGCGCCGCCGCGGCGGCGGGCGCGCTGGTGCTGGCCGGGCCGGTCGACCGGCGCCTTGTCGAGCCGCCGCCCGGCGGCCGGATCCGCGCCCATCTCGAGGGGGTGGCGGCCGCGGCCACGGTCACCGAAGACGCCGCCGGCGAGCGCTGGCTCACCGTCAACGGCCGGCTGGTGATGGGCGGCACCGCCTCCTACCGCCTCGACCGCGCGCAGGGCCATCTCGCGCTCCTCGCCCATCCCGGGCCGCAGCGCGCGCTCTTCCTCGGCGTCGGCACCGGCGCGACGCTCGCGGCGGCGGCCGCGCATCCCGGGCTCCGCGCCGAGGGGGTGGAGCTGCTGCCCGAGGTGGTGGAGCTGATCCCGGAGTTCCCGGTGGTCTGGCGCGATCTCTCGGGCGCGGCGCACCGGGTCGGCATCGCCGTCGCCGACGCCCGCCGCCGCGTGCGGAGCCCGGGGCCGGCCTACGACGTGATCCTCGCCGACACCTACCACCCGGCGAAGGACGGGGCGGGGCTTCTCTACACCGTCGAGCATTTCCGGGCGATCCGCGCCCGCCTCGCGCCGGACGGTCAGGTGACGCAGTGGCTGCCGCTCCACCAGCTCGACCTCGACACGCTGCGCCTGATCCTGCGGAGCTTCCTCGCGGTCTTCCCCGACGCGCGGCTGCTGATGGGCAACACCAATCTCGCGACGCCGCTCCTCGCCCTGCAGGCGAGCCGCGACGGAAGCCTGCCGCGGCTCGAGGCGCTCGCGCGCCGGCCGAGCCCCGAGCGGCTGAGGGCGGAGCTCGCCGCGATCGGGCTCGACAGCCCGCACGCGCTCTTCGGCGGCTTCCTCGCGGGCCCCGAGGCGCTCGCCGCGTTCGCGGGCGACGGGCCGCTCAACACCGACGACCACCCCCGCGTGCTGTTCGAGGCGCCGCGGGCAACGATCTACCGCCCGCTCGGGCCGGCCGCGGAACGCCTGATCGCGCTCATCGAGGCGCTGCCGCGGCGCGCCGACGACGCGGTCGATGCCGGACCGACCCGCGACGGCGCGCTCTTCGACGCCCGGCTCGAGGCCTACTGGCGCGCGCGCGACGCCTTCGTCCGCCTCGGCGCGGAGGTGCAGCCGACCGGCAACGTGAACAACGACGCCCGCGTGCTGGCGCCGCGGCTGATCGGGATCGTGCGCCTCAGCCCGGATTTCGCGCCGGCCTACGAGCCGGTGCTGGAGATCGCGCGGCGGCTCGCCGGCACCGAGCGGGCCTTCGCGATCGCGCTCCTCGCGGATCTCGCGGCGGCGAACCCGCTGCGGCCCGAGGCGGGGATCCTGCGGGAGCGGCTGATCGACCGCGGGCCGGTCTATGTCGAGGTGCCCGACGAGCCCGCGGCCGGGGGCGCCGGGCGCTAGGTCCCGGCGAGCGCGAGGCCGAGGAAGATCGCGCCGACGGCCGTCACCCAGCTCGCCAGAACCCGGGTGCCGAGCCGGAGCCAGTGGGCGAGATCGGCGAGCGCGGTGGCGCCCGCGATGGCGAGGGTGCCGATCACCGTGCCCGCGGTGACGACCCCGGCCGCGTAGAGCCGCCAGTCGATCGGGGTCTCCTCACCGAGAAGGCCGTTGGCGAGCCCGTGCAGCAGCCCGACCGCGCCGGCGAGCGCCGCCAGCGCCGCCGCCGGCAGGGGCCGCGCGAGCAGCCCGAGGCCGCCCGCGAGGACGAGGCTCGCACCGATCCAGGGCGCGAGCGCGGCGATCTCGACCCCGGGCCCCGACAGGATCCCGGCCAGCACGCCCGCCAGCAGCCCGGCCGGCAGCGCCGCGAGCATCCAGCGCGCGCGCTCGCGCGGCTGCGAGGCGGCGAGGAAGCCGAGGGCGAGCAGCACGCCCACATGCTCGGGCGAGGTGCCGAGATGGAGGACGCCCGCATAGAACTCGCCGAACTCGACGCCGACGAGATGCGCCTCGGCCCGTCCGGGCAGGAGGCACGCCGCGCCGAGCGCGACCCAGAACCGATGCATCAGACCACCCCCACCGTGCCTGCCAGGAACCAGACGCCGAGCACCGCGATCACCGTGCCGGCGCCGCGCACCACCATCGGCCCCGCGCCCTGCCAGTCGTTCAGGAGCCCGATGGCGATGCCGGCGAGATGCAGGAGCCCGGTGCCGATCATGAAGCCCGAGCCGTAGGCGATCGCCGAGTCGGCCGCCGGCAGCGCCTGCCCGTGGGCGTAGCCGTGGAAGATCGCGAAGACCGAGACGAGCCCGACCGCCACCGGCACCGCCGCCCGCCAGGCGAGCGCCACGGCGAGGCCGAGCGCGATCGCGGAGACCGCGATCACCGGCTCGACCGCGGGCAGGCCGATGTCGAGCACCCCGAGCGTGCCGCCGAGCGCCATCACCAGCGGGAAGGCGAGCGGCAGCGCGACGATGAGCGGCATGCCGAGCTGCGCGCCCCAGAGCCCGACCGCCACCATGGCGACGAGGTGCGAGGGGCCGAGGATCGGGTGGACGAACCCCGCCACCAGCCCGCCGCCCACGTCCTCGGTGGTGTGCGCGCCCGCGCCCGTCGCGAGGAGCGCCAGCGCCGCGGCCGGGACGAGGGCTCTCACGACTGCACCAGAACGATGACGCGCTCGATCGTCCAGAACGCCGCCAGCCCGCCGATCGCGTAGGCCGGCGCCACCTGCGCCCAGCCCGGCCAGCCGACGCGCATCTCGCGATAGGCCCAGCCGAGCGCGATCACCGCGAGGACGAACGCGATCTGGCCGATCTCGACGCCGATGTTGAAGGCCAGCAGCGCCAGCGGGATCGCCTGGTCGGGCAGGCCGAGGGCGACCAGCGCGTTGGCGAAGCCGAAGCCGTGGAGCAGCCCGAAGCCGAAGGAGACGGCCCAGGGGTGGCGCAGCGTCACGGTCGAGCGGCCCTGCCGCGCGTGGATCACCTCGACGCCGATGAAGACGATCGAGAGCGCGATCAGCGCGTTGACGAAGGCCTCGGGCACGCCGACCCAGCCGAAGGTCACCGCGCCGAGCGTGATCGAGTGCGCCACCGTGAAGGCGGTGATGGTCTTCAGCAGCATCCATCGCCCGGTCGCCACCCAGATGAGCCCGAGCACGAAGAGCAGGTGGTCCACGCCGAGCAGGATGTGCTCGATGCCGATCTGGAGATAGGCGACGAGGATCTGCGCGCGCCCCTCCCAGCTGCCGGCGTCGAAGCTCGGCGAGACCTGCGCGGTCGGGTTGGCGGGGGTGACCGTGTAGACCTGCACCGCGCCGTCGGCGCCGCGGATCTTGAACATCGCGGCCGACTGGCCGGCGCCGATGCCCTCGAAGCCGATCTCGCCGACGAGCCCCTTGGCGCCGCAGTCGATCTCGACGCCCTCGCGGGCGCAGTGCTCGGGCAGGATCGGCTCGAGATCCGCGCCCTTCTCGGTGTTGGGCTTCATCTCCCAGGTGAGCCGGTAGCGCCCGCCCGCGCCGCCCTCGGGGCCGCCGGCCACCTGGCTGATCGAGAGCACGGCGATCTCGGTCACGTGGGCCGTCGCCGGCGCCGCGGCGAGGGCGAGGAGCGCCGCGAGCCCCGCGAGGAGCGCCTTCATTCCGACGCCTCCGCCGTTTCGGTCGCCCGCTCGGCGACGGTGGCCTCTCCGGCGGCCCGGTCGGCGCCGTCCGGGCGCCGCACCACGTCGGGGCCGTAGGGCTCGCGCACCACCGGGTAGGTCGCGCGGAGCGCCGCGAGGTCGGCGCGGGCGCGGCGGTGCAGCTCGTCGCGCCGCCAGTCGTTCTCGAGGCGCGCCCGGATCTCCTCGAAGGCCGGCGCGCGGGCCGGGGTCCTGCCGAGGAAGCGCACCACCTGCCAGCCCTGCGGCGAGGGCACGGCGGTCCAGGTCTCGAGCGGCGCGGCCTCGATCGCGGAGACGAAGTCCTCGCCGAAGATGCTGACGAGCTGGAGCCGCGGGCGCTCGCGGAAATTGACGAGCGGCACGCCGGCCGGCTTGATCACGGCGCCGCGCGCCGCGCGGTCGTTGGCCGCCTCCGCCTCGGCGCGCGCCGCCTCCTCGGTGCCGTCGATGCCGAGGATCTGGACGCTCACGGTCTCGAGCTCGGCATACTCGTCCGCGCGCTCGGCATACCAGGCGCGGAGGACCTCCTCGGCGGGCCGCTCGACCTCGATGCCGCTGTACATCATCAGCCGCATCCGCTGCATCAGGCGCTCGCGGATCATCTCGTCGCCGTCGTCGAGGCGCAGCGCCAGCGCCTCGCGGAACAGCGTCTCGTTCATGATGAAGCGGTCGACGAGCGTGTCCATTTCCTCGGGCGTCGGCAGGCGCTCGCGGCTCTCCTCGAAGATGTCGGCGAGGCGCTGGTGCACCTCGGCGTCGATGCGGATGGTGCGCGGGTCCACGGTCTCGGGCCGGGTCGCGCGATCGACGGCGAACAGCGCCACGCCGATCAGGGCGAACTGGACGAGCGGCTCGGCGACGATCCGGCGCAGCGGTCCTGTCACGATGGGTCTCCTCGTGCGGGTCTGGGGCGGCGGGCCCCGCGCGCCGGGCCCGGCCCGGCCGGGGCGCGACCGCCGGAATCGCGGGTCAGATAGCCCCGCCCCACGCGCATCTTAAGCGAAGTTTTTGTGACAGGCGACCGGCGAGCGGTGCCGGGCGCGGCCGCGGCGCGGGTCGCGCGCCCGCCTGAAATGGCGCGAAGTTCCACAAAACGCGGGCGGATCGGTGCAGACGCCGCCAAGTCGCGCATAATGTTATAATATAACATTCAAGAAAACACCAAGTTTCATAAAACCGTCATCTGCATTGTCATATTCCCTTCACTGACCCCGGTAATGTGCAACCACGCCCCAGAGGGGTGTCGGGACAAGACAGTACGGGGAACTCCATGAATTCGACTCGTTTCCGCGCGGGTGCGCTCGTCGGCGGCGTCAGCGCTCTGGCGCTCTCGGCCGGCATCGCCCACGCCCAGTCTGCCGCCGCCAACAAGGTCGCCGAGCTCGACGCGGCCGGCGCCTACCTCTCGGGCGACAAGCACAACCACACCACCTGCACGGACGGCGCGACCTCGGTGCAGACGCTGGTCAACCAGTCGGTCCTCACCTACGGCCTCGACTGGTTCGCCCAGACCGGCCACGGCGGCTCGGGCAACCGCGACTGCCGCTTCGACGACAACCCCGGCTTCTTCCCGTCGACCGGCGACGAGGTCCGTCCGTCCGGCGCCGCGACGAGCAACTTCGGCGGCAACGCCTTCGGCGGCGACGACGACGACGTCCTCTGGGTCGACACGATCGGCGAGGACGGGCTCCGCGGCGACGACAACGGCGACCGGATGTGGCGCTGGCAGATGCTCGACGAGTTCGCCTACCCGCTGCAGCGCGACGCCGGCCGTATCCTCAACAAGCCGGTCTGGCTCGGCATCGAGCACGTGGTGCCCGGCCACGAGCACGTCTCGATGGCGATCATCACCGACCAGCTCAACGAAGGCGTCGGCGACAACCCCGAGGGCCGCTTCGCGACCGCGCAGTTCGAGTATCTCTTCGACCGCGCCGACAGCGACCTCTCGGGCGGCGAGGACAACGACTTCGAGAACCCCGCCAACAACGGCGTGCCGAAGGATGCCGAGGCGACCACCGGCCTCGCCGGCCACCAGCGCGCGGTGCGCTCGGTCGAGTGGCTCCGCGAGAACTACCCGCTGCGGTCCTACTACGTGCCGGCGCACGTCGAGCGCCAGGGCGCCTTCACCACCACGGGCGCCGACGGCTGGAACGTCGAGCACTTCCGCAACCTCCACACCGCCGGCCTGATCGAGCCGGGCGTGATCACCTCGAAGTCGCTCGTGATGGGCGCCGAGATGATCGCCGGCCACCAGTTCGAGAACGGCGGCCGCGGCACCTACGAGATGGACCGCCCGACGGCGGGCTTCGGCACCTATGGCGGCGCCGGCGCCTACTCGGCCGCCGAGGTCACCGTGCCGGGCACCGACTTCGACGGCACGCCGCTGACCAACGCGCGCCTCACCGAGATCCGCGAGGAGTTCAACGCGCTCTTCGACGGCCAGTTCACCGAGCCGTCGGGCTCGGACGCCTATGACGAGCTCGACGCCTGCTCCGATTGCGCCGATCCGGCGCCGGAGGGCGTTGGCACCTCGCCGCAGGAGCGCTTCGTGCTCGGCCGCCCGGGCATCCGCACCATGTGGGACGCGCTGCTCGGCGAGGGCCGTCGCTTCTTCAACTACGGCTCGTCGGACTGGCACAACCGCGACATCTTCGCGCCGTTCGAGCCGCAGTCGACCCTCGACCCGTGGCCGGGCGAGTACAACAAGATCTACGCCTACGCCGAGGACGTGCAGGGCGACGGCTTCAACTTCCAGCAGGTCGACGCGCAGCAGATCCTGCTCGGAATGCGCCGCGGCAACACCTATTCGGTGCTCGGCGACCTGATCGACGAGTTCCGCTTCGTGATGTGCCAGGCCGACCGCTGCGCGACGATGGGCGAGCGCCTGATCGTCACGCCGACCGACGGCCCGGTGACCTGGCTGATCCAGCTCCGCGACCCCGAGGGCGCCAACTTCTCGCCCTACACCTTCGAGAACATGTCGCTCGCGCAGATCGGCGTCTCGGTGCCGACCAACGAGCCGATCCTCAGCCATGTCGACGTGATCCGCGGCGACGTGACCTCGGGCCTGATCTCGCCCGACGATCCGGCCTACACCCAGAACGTGTCGAACCCCACGGTCGAGCTCTTCGCCCGCATCGGCAACCCGGAGCATCCGGCGGCGCCGGCCGGCGATCTCGAGTTCCGCGAGGTGACCGACGACCGTCTCGCCGGCGAGGGCTTCATCTTCGCGACCGCCGAGATCCCGGTCTCGACGATCACCAACGACATGTACTTCCGCGTCCGCGGCACCAACCTGCCGCCGAACACCCCGAACGAGACGGATGCCGACGGCAACCCGCTGCTCGACGACTTCGCGCTGCTGATCGCCTGCACCGCGGTCGATCCGGAGCCGGACGGCACCTTCAAGCCGGAGTTCTGCCCCGAGCACCTGCCGATCGACGGCGAGGGCAACTTCCGCCTCGACGCCGACGTGGAGGCGTGGACCGACCTCTGGTTCTACGCCAACCCGATCTTCATCGACTTCCGCGGCTGATCCGCCGCGCCGGGCGGCCCCGGCCGCCCGACCGACCGACGGACGGGGCCCCTCGCGGGCCCCGCTTCCGTTCCGACAGCCGGCGGGTGCCGCAGCGAAACCCGGACGCCCGGCGGATTGACCTCGGCCGCCCCGCTCGGCGATACCGAGGGCATCGCCCGAAACGGATGGGAGCGATGGACCCCCTCGCGCACTGGTCCGGCCTGCCCGCCGGACATCCGAGCCTCCTGCCGCCCGGCGCCGCCGGGCTCTGGGCGCTGTTCCTCCTCGCGGTCGGGCCGGCGGTCGGCAGCTTCCTCGGCACCGTGGCGGACCGGGCGGCGGCCGGCGGCAGCGCCCTCGCGGGCCGCTCGCGCTGCGACGGTTGCGGCGCCGCGCTCGCGGCGCGGGACCTCGTGCCGCTGCTCTCCTGGGCCGTGCTGGGCGGGCGCGCGCGCTGCTGCGGCGCCGCGCTCCGGCCCGCCCTGCCGGCCGTCGAGATCGCCGGGCTGGCGGTGGCGGCCTGGGGGCTCTGGGCGACGGCCGGGGCGGGGCTCGCGGTGCAGGTCGCCACCTGCCTCCTCGGCTGGGCGCTCCTCGGGCTCGCGCTCGTCGATCTGCGCACCCTCCGCCTGCCCGATGCCGGCACCCTCCCGCTGATCCTCGGCGGCCTCGCCCTCGCCGCGGCCGGGCTCACCGGGCCGCTCGCGGCGCACGCCGCCGGCGCCGCGCTCGGCTACGCGGCGCTCGCCGGGATCGCGTGGGGCTATCGCCGCCTCCGCGGCATCGACGGGCTCGGCCTCGGCGACGCCAAGCTGCTCGCGGCCGGCGGCGCGTGGCTCGGCTGGGCGGCGGTCCCCTCGGTGCTGCTCTGGGCGAGCCTCGCGGGGCTCGCCCTCGCGCTCGCCACCGGGCCGCTCGCGGCGCGCCGCGCGGTCCCCTTCGGCCCGGGGATCGCGGCGGGCATCTGGCTCACCTGGCTCCACGGGCCGGTGGTTCTCGGCTGAGCGGGGCGGGGATGCTGACGCGCGCCGACACCACCGGGCCGACGCCGCAGGCGAGCCCCGCCGCCCTCGCCCGCGCCCTCGCCGAGCGGCTCGCGGCCGAGGGGCGGCTCGAGTCCCTGCAGTTCAAGCGCGCCGAGCGGGTGGCGAGCGAGACCGGCGAGCGCATCGACACCGTGCTGGTGCGTCTCGGCATCGTCAGCGAGGCCGAGATGGCCGACGCCGCCGCCGAGATGCTGGGGCTCGCGCGGGCCGCGGCGGCGGACTTCCCGGCCGAGCCGCCGCATCTCGAGGCGCTGGGGCTCCGCTTCCTCGCCGCGGCCAAGCTGCTGCCGCTCGAGGACGGGGCGGCGGGCGTCGCCGTCGCGGCGGCCGACCCGTTCGACCGCTCGGCCCTCGAGGCGGTGGCGCTCAAGCTCGGCCGGCCGGTCGCCCCGGTGGTCGCGCTCGCCACCGAGATCGAGACCGCGCTCGAGCGGCTGGCCGCGGCCGAACGCGCCGGCGCCGAGGACCCCCACGAGACCGCCGAGGACGACATGGCGGCCGATGTCGCGCGGCTGCGCGACATGGCCTCCGAGGCGCCGGTGATCCGCCTCGTCAACCTGATCATCCGCAAGGCGGTGGAGAGCCGGGCCTCCGACATCCACATCGAGCCGGTCGACCAGGGTCTCCGCGTGCGGCTGCGGATCGACGGCGCGCTCCGCGAGATCGAGGCGCCGCCCGGCGCGCTCCGCGCCGCGGTGATCTCGCGCATCAAGATCATGGCCAAGCTCAACATCGCCGAGCAGCGGCTGCCGCAGGACGGGCGCATCCAGATCGTCGTGGCGGGGCGCGAGCTCGACCTCCGCGTCGCGACGCTGCCGACGCTCCACGGCGAGGGGGTGGTGCTGCGCCTGCTCGACCGCTCGGGGCTGGTGCTCGACTTCGACGGCCTCGGCTTCGACGACACGGTGAAGGCCGCGCTGACGCCGCTGATCGAGAAGCCGAACGGGATCTTCCTCGTGACCGGCCCCACTGGCAGCGGCAAGACCACCACGCTCTACGCCGCGATCGCGCGCATCAACGCGCCCGAGCGGAAGATCATCACCATCGAGGATCCGGTGGAGTACCAGCTGCCGGGCGTCACCCAGATCCAGGTGAAGGCGCAGATCGACCTCACCTTCGCGCGCGGCCTGCGCGCGATCCTGCGCCAGGACCCCGACGTCATCATGATCGGCGAGATCCGCGATCTCGAGACCGCGCAGATCGCCGTGCAGGCGGCGCTGACGGGGCATCTGGTGCTCGCCACGCTGCACACCAACTCGGCCGCGGCGGCGATCAACCGGCTGCGCGACATGGGGGTCGAGGACTATCTGATCACCGCGACGCTCGTCGGCGTGATGGCGCAGCGGCTCGTCCGCCGGCTCTGCGCCGAGTGCGCGGGGGCGGAGGACCCCGCCCTCGTCGCGCGCGTCGCGCCCGGCCGCGATCCCGCGGGCTTCCGCGCGGCGCGCGGCTGCGCGGCCTGCGGGCGCACCGGCTATCGCGGGCGCACCGGCGTCGTCGAGGTGCTGCCCGTGGACGACCGCGTGCGCCGCGCCGTGCTCGACCGCGCGGACCAGCGCGAGATCGAGCGGGTGGCCACCGAGGACGGGATGCGCTCGATGCGCGCGCACGGGATCGAGAAGGCGGCCCGCGGCGAGACCGCGCTCGCCGAGGTGCTGCGCGTGGCGACGGAGATCTGAGGATGCCGGTCTTCCACTATCGCGGCGTCGCGCGCTCGGGCGAGGTGGTGGCCGGCACCCTCGAGACGCCGGACCAGGCGGCGGCGATCCAGCGCTTGCAGGCGCAGGGGACCATGCCGATCCGGGTCGAGGAGCGCGCCGCCTCCTCGCTGATGGCGCTGCTCGACACCGAGATCACCCCGCGCGGCGCGCTGTCGGCCACCGACCGGATCGCGCTCACCCGCACGCTCGCGACGCTCACCGGTGCCGGCCTGCCGCTCGACCGGGCGCTCGGGATCGCCGAGCGGCTCGGCACCTCCGCGGCCGTGCGCGCGGTGGCCGGGCGGCTGCTGGCGGCGGTGCGCGAGGGCGCGCGCCTCGCCGACGCGCTCGACCGCGAGCCACAGGCCTTCCCGGCGCTCTACCGCTCGGTGGTGCGCGCGGGCGAGGCGGGCGCGGCGCTCGAGGTCACGCTCGCGCGCCTCGCCGACACGCTCGAGGAGCAGGCCAAGCGCCGCGGCGAACTCCGCTCCGCGCTCATCTACCCCGCCTTCCTGCTCGTCACCGCGATCGGCGCCGTGGCGATCCTGCTGGCCTATGTGGTGCCGACCTTCGAGCCGCTGCTCGAGGATGCGGGCGTCGAGCCGCCCGCGATCACGCAGGCGGTGATCGCCGTCGGCCATGTCGTCTCGGCGGGCTGGCCCGTCATGCTCGCGGGCCTTCTCGCGGCGGGCGTCGTGGCGCGCCTCGCCCTCCGCCGGCCCGAGATCCGGCTGCGCTGGCACGGCCGCGCGCTCGGCCTGCCCGTGATCGGCCGGCTCTGGCGCAAGCTCGAGACCGCCCGGCTCTGCCGCCTGCTCGGCACGCTGCTCGAGAACGGCGTGGCGCTGCCGGCCTCGCTCCGGCTGGTGGCGCAGGCGATGGACAACGCCGCCTTCGCCGAGGAGGTCCGCCGCGTGACGCCCGAGGTCGAGGCCGGCCGCGGCATGGCCGGCCCGCTGGCCAAGGGCGGGCTGCTGCCGCCCCTCGCGCTCCAGCTCCTGCAGGTGGGCGAGGAGAGCGGCCAGCTGACACCGATGCTCCTCAAGGCCGCCGGCATCTTCGAGACCGAGGCCAAGCGCGAGTTCGACCAGGCGCTCGCGCTCCTCACCCCCGTGCTCACCCTCGTGATGGGCGTGCTGATCGCGGTGATCATCTCCTCGATCCTCTTCGCCCTTCTCAGCATCAACGAACTCGCCCTCTGAGAGGCCCCAATGCCGACGCCCGAGACCACCCCGACCACCCCCCGCACGCTCGCCCGCGACGCGGGCCTGACGCTCCTCGAGCTGCTCGTCGTCGTGACGATCCTCGTGCTGCTGACCGTCGCGATCGGCACCGTGGCGATCAACTATCTGGGCGGCGCGCAGGCCAAGGCGGCGCGGCTCCAGCTCTCCCAGATCGAGGGCGCGCTCGATCTCTACCGGCTCGACATGGGCCGCTACCCGACCGAGGCGGAGGGGCTCGACGCGCTCGTCGAGGCGCCCGCCGGCGCGAACCAGTGGTCGGGCCCCTACATCGCCAAGCGCGCGACGCTGACCGATCCGTGGGACCGGGAGTTCACCTATCGCGTGCCGGGCGAGGGGGGCCGCGCCTATGCGCTCTACTCGCTCGGCGCCGACGGGCAGGAGGGCGGCGAGGACGATGCGGCCGACATCCGCTCCGAATAGCGCCGAGGCGGGGCTCACCCTCCTCGAGATGCTCGTGGTGCTGGCGATCCTCGCGCTGCTCGCCACCGCCATGCCGGGGCTCGGCGGCGGGCTCGTCGGCGGCTCGGGCGCGCAGGCGCAGGAGGCGGCGGTGCGCGCGGTGATGGGCGAGCTCCGCCGCGCCCGCGCCGAGGCGATCCGCACCGCCGCGCCCGTGGCGGTCGCCTTCGACGCGCGCGCCGGCCGCTACGGCCGCGAGGGCCACGAGGCGCGGCTGCCCGAGGGCACGGAGGTCGGGGTCGAGACCGCCGCCGAGGCGAGCCTCGGGCCCGACCCGGCGATCCTCTTCTTCCCCGACGGCACGGCGACGGGGGGCACGGTGACGCTCGCGCTCGCCGGGCGCGACACGCGGATCGAGGTGCGCTGGCTGACCGGCGCGATCCGGAGGGCCGAGTGAGCGAGCGCGGCTTCACCCTGATCGAGGCGCTCGTCGCCTTCGTCATCGTCTCGCTCGTGCTCGGCGCCGGCTATGCCGGCATGGCGGGCGGTCTGAGGGCCGCCGCGCGGGCCGAGGAGGCGCTCGAGAAGCTCGCCCGCGCCGAGGCGACGCTCGCGCGCATCGGCCCGGAGATCCCGCTCGCCGAGGGCGAGACCGTGGTCGCCGGCGAGCCCTTCGCGGTGACCGTGGCGATCGCCCCTCACCGCCCGCGCGACGCGCTCCTCTGGGAGCGGCTGGGCGCGCGCCCCTACGAGGTGGCGGTGAGCGTGTCGGGCGGCACCGGCGCGCCCGTCGTGCTCGAGACGCTGAGGCTCGGGCGATGACGCCGGCCCGCGCCGATGCCGGCCTGACGCTGCTCGAGCTTCTCGTGGTCGCCGCGATCCTCGGGCTGCTCGGCGCGGTCGCCGCCGGGGGCCTCCGCTTCGGCCTCACGGCGTGGGAGCGGGCGGGCGGCGTCGCCGAGGGAACGGTCGAGACCCGCGTGGTGCAGAAGGTCCTCGCCCGCGCCGTGGCGGGCGCCCGCGCCGTCCGCGTGCGCGACGGCACGCGCACGCCCCCCGTCGCCTTCGAGGGCGGGCCCGAGAGCCTGTCCTTCATCGCGCCGATGCCGGCCGCGGCCGCGCCCCCGGGCGACCACCTGATCGAGCTCGCGCGCGCGCAGCGCCAGGGCGCCGACGCGCTCGTGCTGCGCTGGGTGGCGGTCGGCGACCGGCGGCCCGAGATCGGGCCGGGCGCCGCCGAGGAGGTGCTCGCGGAGCCGATCGCGCGCCTCGCCTTCCGCTATCTCGGCCCCGACCCGCTCACCGGCGAGACGGTCTGGGCCGAGAGCTGGTCGGGCCGCCCGTCGCTGCCGGCGCTCGTCGAGATCGGCGTCGTGTTCGCCGAGGGCAGCGGACGGCGCTGGCCGCCGCTGGTGATCCGCCCGGCGGCGGAGCCGCGCCCGTGAGCCTCGTCGCCCGATTTCTCGGCTGGTGGGGGCGCGAGCTCGCGGCGCTCGTGCCGGGGCCGCTCCGCCGTCTGGTCGCGCCGCGCCGCCCGCTTCTCGTGATGCGCCTCGCCGAGGACGGCATCCGGCTCGAGACGCGGGGGCGCCGCGGCGCGCGCCCGCTCGGCGCGCTCGAGGCGCTGTCGAGGAAACGCCGCGCGCGCCTGCTCGCCGAGATCGCCAGGGGCCGGCTGACCCCGGTTCTCGCGGTGCCGCGGGCCCGCGTCGTCAGCCGCGAGGTGAGCCTGCCGCTCGCCGCCGAGGAGGACGTGGCCGGCGTCCTGCGCTACGAGATCGACCGGCTGACGCCGTTCTCGGCCGGGGAACTCTACTACGACCACCGCGTGGTCGCGCGCCGCGCCGAGGCCGGGCGGATCGACCTCGCGCTCGTCTTCGCGCCGCGGGCCGATCTCGAGCCGCTCGTCGACGGGCTCGCGGCGGAGGGGCTGGCGCCCGCCCGTCTCGACGTCGAGGACGCCCCGGGCGAGGGCGCGGAGCCGCCCGCGCTGGCCGGCCTCGACCTCCTGCCGCCCCGCCCGCGCGCTGCCCCGTCGCGGGCGGCGGCGCTCGCCGGCGGGCTCGCCGCGCTTCTCGCCGTGCTGGCCCTCGGCTGGGCGGGGACCTCACTCCTCGCCGCCGAGGCGCGCGTCGACGCCCTGCGCGAGCGGCTCGACGAGGTCCGGCGCGCGGCGATCCGGGCGGCCGACGCGGCGCCGGCGACCGGGCAGGGGGCGGCGCGCCTCGCCTACGAGATGAAGCGCGCGGCGGCGCCCGCGGTCGTCGTGGTGGCCGACGTCACCGAGATCCTGCCGGACCACACCTGGCTCGACCGGCTGAGCCTCAAGGGCGACCGGGTCGAGCTGTCGGGCTATTCGAGGAACGCCTCGGCGCTGATCGGCCGGTTCGACCGCCACCCCCGCTTCGCCGACCCGCTGTTCCGCGCGCCGATCGTGCAGGACGACGCGTCCGGGCGCGAGCGCTTCCTGCTGTCGGTGCGCGTCGTGCCGGCGGAGGAGGGCGGATGAGCCCGGTCGTCTCGCGGCTCGCGGCGGTGGCGCTGCTCGTCGGCGTCGTCACGCTCGCGGCGTTCGGCGCGGTGCTGCCGGCGATCGACCACGCGCGCGGCCTCGCCGAGGAGGCCGAGACGCTCAAGCGGCAGGTGGACCGCTTCGCCCGCGAGCTCCGCGAGACGGGCGCCGCCGCGCCGGTCGAGATCGCCGAGCCCGCGCTCCTCGAGGCGCCCAACCCGACCATGGCCTCGGCCGGGCTGCAGGACCGGGTCGAGCGGCTCGTCGAGGAGGCCGGCGGGCGGATGCGGAGCGTGCGCGTCGAGACCGCCGAGCCGCTCGGCCCGGCGCTCCGGCTGCCGCTCACCGCCGAGCTGACGATCGGCATGGCGGGGCTCGAGGCGTTCCTGCACGCGGTCGAGGCCGAGCGGCCCTATGTCCTGGTCGAGGGGCTCGAGATCACCCGCGGCCGGACGCGCCGCAACGCCGACGCCCCGATCGAGGTCTCGGTGCGCGTCCGCCTCGCCGCCCTGATGACGCCCGCGGACGGGCCATGACCCGCTCCGGTGCGGCGCGCCCCCTGCCGGGACCATGAAGATTGTGTCATAAATCTGTGAAGGCCGCCCACTAGGGTCGCGCCAGCCCAAGGGACGTGCCCATGCATCCGACCGCCCGACTGAACGCCCTCCTCGTCCTTCTCTGCCTCGGCGCGGGCGTGGGGCTGGCGCGCACGGCCGTCGCCCCCGGGCCGGATCTGCCGGCGGTGCCCGTCGCGCCGGACGCTGCCGCCGAGCGGCCGGAGCCCGTGCGCCTCGCGCTCGCGCCGCCGCCGCGCGACGGCGTCGCCCAGATCTCCAAGCGCCCGCTTTTCGCCGAGACCCGCCGCCCGCGGCCGCCGAAGCCGGCGAAGCCCGCCGCGAGGCCCGCGGCGGCGGCGCCGCCGCCCCCGCCGCCGGAGCTCACGCTGACCGGCATCGCCAAGCTCGGCCGTCAGGTCGTCGCCACCGTCCGGATGCCGGGCGGGCGCAGCCGCAATCTCGAGATCGGCGAGACCGTGCGCGGCTGGCGCCTCGCGAGCATCGGCGAGGGCGAGATCGAGCTCGCGCAGGGCGAGCGCCGCCACGTGGTGAGCCGCCCGCGCCCCGAGGCCCGCGCCGCCGAACCCGCGCGCGCCGCGGCCGGCGAGGTGGCCCGGCCGTCGCCCC
>CAZWDE010000006.1:0-31246 GCA_964632555.1 uncultured Limibaculum sp. | reverse complement strand
CGATGGCGAGCACCGCCGGCGCCAGCGGATAGTCGAGCAGCCGCAGGAAGAACGCGCCGATCCCGAAGCCCACCATCAGCCAGACGTCGAACATGTTCTGGTTGACCGCGTACATCCCGACGATCGAGAGCGTGAAGATGATCGGCGCGAGGATCGTGAAGGGCATCCGCAGCATCCACAGGAAGACCGGGATGAAGGCGAGGTTGACGATCAGCGAGATCAGGTTCGCCACGTAGAAGGACCCGATCAGCGGCCAGACGAAGTCGGGCTGGTTGGCGAAGAGCAGCGGCCCCGGCGTCAGCCCCCAGATCACCATGCCGCCGAGCAGCACCGCGGTGGTGGGCGAGCCGGGGATGCCGAGGGTCAGCATCGGCAGCATCGCGCCCGTCGAGGCGGAGTTGTTGGCGGCCTCGGGCGCGGCGACGCCGTCGACCTCGCCCTTGCCGTAGGCCCGCGGGTTCTTCGCCGTCATCTTGGTGATGCCGTAGGCCATCAGCGAGCCCGGCGTCGCGCCGGCGGCGGGCAGGATGCCGACGAAGAAGCCGAGGAACGAGCCGATCGTCATGCCGCGCCAGGCCTTCGTGAAGCTCTGCCCGGTGGCGCGGAGCACGCCCGAGGCGCTGATCTTGGCCTCGGTCATGCTCGGCTCGTCGCGCGTCGTGTTGATCGTCCAGAGCATCTCGCCGATGCCGTAGACCCCGATCGCCAGCACGAGGAAGTCGATCCCGTTGAGAAAGCCCATGATGTCGAAGAAGACGAGGCGCGGCTCGCCGGAGATCTCGTCGAAGCCGACCGAGGCGAGGACGAGCCCGAAGCAGATCGAGAAGATCGTCTTCGGGATGTCGTCGCCGCCGAGGCCGATGAAGGTGGCGAAGGCGAGCAGCATCAGGGCGAAGATCTCGGGGTTGCCGAAATCGAGCGCGACGCGGGCGAGCGGCGGGGCGAAGGCGGTGAACAGGAGGTTCGCCACCGTGCCGCCGACGAATGAGGCGACCGCCGCCGTCACCAGCGCCTGGTTGGCGTCGCCGCGGAGCGCCAGCGGGCGCCCGTCGAAGGTGGTCGCGACCGCGGTCGAGGCGCCGGGGATGCCGAGCGTGATCGAGGAGATCGCGCCGCCATACATCGCGCCGTAATAGATCGCGGCGAGGAAGATCATCGGCGAGGTCGCCGAGCCCGTCGACGTCTGGATCAGGAAGGTGGCGGGCAGCAGGATCGCCACCCCGTTGACCGATCCGAGCCCGGGCATCGCGCCGACGAAGAGCCCGATCACCACGCCGAGAAAGGTGAGCCCGAGATTGACGGGCGAGAGCGCGGCCGCGATCCCCTCGCCGAGCAACGCAAGCACGTCCATGGTCGTCTCCCTGAGGTGCGCGCCGTGGGCCCGGCGTCTGCCGCGTTTCCCCCGCCCGAGGGCTCAGAGGAAGATGTCGTAGAGGGGGATGAAGAGCGGCTCGAGGTAGCCCTTCGGCAGCACGATCCGCATCGCCACGTCGAAGAAGAAGAACGTCACCACCGGGGCGCCGAGCGCGATCGCGAGCGCCGTCCTCAGCCGATGCCGCCCGAGGACGTAGACGTAGTAGAACAGGAACAGCGCCATCGCGCCGTACATGCCCGCGAGATAGACGAGGCCGACGAAGGCGAGCACGCCCCCGCCGACCTTGATCAGCATCGCCACGCCGAAGGCGTCGAGAAACGGCTCGCTCGACCGCGACGGCGGGGTGGTGCGCCGGACCGCGTTGACGAAGGTCCAGACGCAGCAGGCGAGCATGGCGAGGGCCAGCCAGAACGGCCACCAGCCGCTGCCGGGGCCCTCGCCGCGCACATAGCGGATCGACTCGCCCCAGCCGTCGCCCCATGCGGAGGTGCCGCTCTTCCACATGATGTAGACCGAGAGCGCGCCGAGCGCGATCGCAGCCAGGAATTCGGCCGTCCGCATGGGGTCCGCTCCGGAGGGGCGAGCCGCGCCGGGCCCGATCAGTTGATCGCGCCCGAAGCCTTCAGGATCTGCTCGTGCCGGTCACGCTGCGCCTGCCAGTAGTCGGCGAGCTCCTGGCCCTTGATCAGCTTGCCCTGCAGCGACTGGCTCTTCTTGTACTCCTGCCAGCGGTCCGACTCGTAGACCCGGGTGAACAGGTCCTGGTAGTAGGCCAGCGCCTCGTCGGACATGCCGGGCGCGCCGACCACCGAGCGCTGCATGGTGTAGGAGAAGTCCGCGCCCTTCTCCTTGAGCGTCGGCACGTCGGGGAACAGCGGCAGCCGCTCGTCGGTGAACGCGACGAGGGGGATCACGTCGCCCGACTCGTAGAAGCCAAGCGCCTCGGAGGGGTTGTTCACCGAGCTGTCGATCTGCTGGCCGGCGAGGTCCTTGGCCACGGCGCCGCCGCCCTTGTAGGGGATGTACTTGATCGACAGATCGAAATTGTTGTTGAGGTAGTCGGTGATGATGTTGTCCTCGGAGTCCTTGCCGGTGCCGCCCATCACCCAGTCGTTGCCGCGGGCCTTGGCCTCCTCGAGGAACTCCTCGAAGCTGCTCACGCCCTCGTCCTTGTGCACCCAGAGGATGAAGGTGTCCTCGGCCATGCGGGCGATCGGGGCGAACTCCATGATGTCGACGCCGAGGCCGGGCTGACGCAGCGGCGTGGTGAAGAACGAGTTGAGCGTCACCATGATGGTGTGGTTCGGGTCGCTCGCGCCGTTGAGATAGACGAGGGACTCCGCGCCCGACCCGCCCGGCTTGTTCACCGGGATCAGCGGGCGCTCGGCGAGGTCGCTCTCCTCGACGATGGTCTGCATCAGGCGGGCCATCTTGTCGGCTCCGCCGCCGACACCGGCCATGATCACGAAGTCGATCGGCTTCGTCGGCTTCCAGTCGGACGCGGTCGCGGGTAGCCCCGCAAACCCGACGATGGCGGCGGTCGCGGCCATCAGAACGCGGCGAGTGAGTGTCATGGTCATACCTCCCGTTGTTGCAGCTCGGTCCGTTGCCGACCGTTGGCACGCGCTCCCCCCGCTGGGGTCGGACCACGGGCGCGAAGGCAAGAGACGGGCCGTGCCGCTCTCCCCCGCGCGCCCTCGGTATCTGGCATGCCAGATACCATCCGAAGCACGGCCGCGCCGTCGGCGCAAGACAATTTAACGCACCCGGAGATGTGGAAACGCGCTTGAGCACCACCGGCGGGCGGCGCCGCCGCGACGGGCCGACGCCATTTCGGGGTCGCCCGCCTCGTCGGACCCGCCCGGCCCGGATGCCAGAGTACAGAATCGCGGGCGGGACCGGAAGCGTGCGCTTCAGCGACCCGTCGCGCCGCGTCAGTGACGGGCTTTACTGCGCAGAACGCAAAGTTTCCGTAGCGTTCGATTCGCAGACTGCAACGACGCCGTCCCCATCCCCGTCAGTCGGAGTGCCCCATGCCTCGTCTTCTCCCCGCTCTCCTCGTCTCGACCGCGCTTGCCAGTGCCGCGGGCGCCCAGCCGCTGCACCACGGCGCCAAGGCCTACAACCCCGATCTCTACGCCGAGCAGCCGGCCCCCGGCAGCTTCGCGCGCATGTTCGACCTCGAGCGATTCGGCCTCGACCCGCATCCGAGCCCGATCTACGACCTCCGCCGCCTCGGCGCCGAGGGCGGCCCGATGCAGGAGGCCGCCGACGATCCGGTCGACGACAGCCGCATCGAGGCCGGCATCACCTTCCTCGGCCAGTTCGTCGACCACGACATCACGCTCGACGTCACCTCGAGCCTCGAGCGCCGCGCGATCCCGGCCGAGACGCCGAACCAGCGCACCCCGGATCTCGATCTCGACTGCGTCTACGGCGCCGGGCGCGAGGCGACGCCGTGGCTCTACGACGGGCCCTATCTCGTCGTCGGCGCGCCGATCCTCGGCGGCGACCGCCACGACCTCGCCCGCGTGCCCGCCACGGGCGTCGCGCTGATCGGCGATCCGCGCAACGACGAGAACTTCATCCTGAGCCAGGTGCAGGCGGCCTTCATCGCCTTCCACAACCGCTTCGTGACCGAGATCCTGTCGGGCCGGCTCGTGGCCGAGGGCGTGATCGCGAACCCCACCGACGATCCCGACGCGATCAAGGCCGCGCTCGCCCAGCTCTCCGGCTCGCCGGACTCCGCCGAGAACGCGCTGGCGGCCGAGCTCGGCGAGGCGGCCTTCGAGGCGGCCCGCGACCACACCATCCACTACTACCACCGGATGCTGGTCGAGTATTTCCTGCCCAAGGTGATCGGCCTCGGCCGCACCATCGACATCGCGACCAACGGCCGGCGCTTCTATCTCGAGCCGCTGACCGAGCCCGAGAGCGAGGGCGGCGGGCTGGTAATCCGCGACCCCAACATGCCGGTGGAGTTCGCCGCCGCCGCCTACCGCTTCGGCCACAGCCAGGTGCGCCAGACCTACACGCTCACCGCAACGGGCGAGCCGATGGACCTGTTCCGCGAGGGCGTCCAGAACGGCTTCGTGCCGGTGACCGACGGCTCCGGCGGCTCGCGCGACCTCGTGATCGACTTCGGCCAGTTCTTCCCGATCCCGGGACGGGCCGACATGCCCCAGACGACGCGCAGGATCGACCCCAGGCTGCCCGCCGGGCTCTTCATGCTCGACCGCGTGGGCGTGGTGCCGCCGGGCGGGCTCGGCTCGCTGGCCGCGCGCAACCTGAACCGGGGGCGCACCTTCCGCCTGCCGCCGGGCGAGGCGCTGTTCCGCACCGTCGCGCTGCCGCCGATCGAGGAGGGCGAGATCCTCGAGGTCGAGCCCGGCGGGCGCGGCGTGCTGCGCCTCGGCCGTCGCGGCGCCGCGCCGGGGCCCGAGGCGAAGCTCGAGGGGATGGCGGTCCAGGTGGCGCTCAAGCCCGACCCCCGCTACCAGCTCACCGCGCTCGCGCCCGAGGGGCAGGGCCTCGAGAGCGCGCCGGCCGGCGGGCCCCGCGCGCTCGACGCCGGAGACGAGCGGCTTCAGCCCTTCCTCGAGGCGAGCGAGGAGGTGCGCTCGGTGCTCGGCCTGCCGGCGACGCCGCTCTGGTACTACGTGCTCGAGGAGGCGGCCAACTGGCCCGTGACCTTCGGCGAGACGCCGGACAGCAACCATGTCTGGCCGGTCGAGCTCTACATCCAGGAGAGCGTCGCCTATCTCGCCGAAAACCTCACCGAAAACCGGACGGCCTATGGCAAGGGCGGCGCGCTGCCGCGCTCGACCGGCCAGATCCTCGGGCCCGTCGGCGGCACGATCGTCGGCGAGGTGATCATCGGGCTGCTCGACCACTATCGCGAGAAGACCGGCAAGGGGCTCGACTACGTCACCGAGATCGAGGTGCCGCTGACCGAGCTCGAGG
Source organism: uncultured Limibaculum sp. (assembly GCA_964632555.1). Lineage (GTDB taxonomy): Bacteria > Pseudomonadota > Alphaproteobacteria > Rhodobacterales > Rhodobacteraceae > Thermohalobaculum. The sequence continues at coordinate 25,908 of CAZWDE010000006.1, read as the reverse complement.
GCTTCGGGCCGCGGATGACCTTCGGCGACATGATCGTCTTCATCGGCTGGGACGCGCCGCTGAACCCCTGAGCCCGTCCGGCGGCGGGGCCCAGCGGCCCCGCCGTCGCGCGCGTCGCGACACGGAACTGTCGCGCAATCGAGGCGCCAGCATCACGGCAGCATCACGCAGCGGGGCGACAGTGAGGGCCGAGCTCTCACGGAGGCCCCCATGCCCAACCCCGCCTCGCGCGCCCGGTCCCTCTCCGGCGCCTCGCTTCTCGCCGTCCTCCTCGCCGCGCCGGCGCCCGCCAAGGACACCGCCTATGTCGGCGCGGTCCACGTGGTCCGCGGCGCGGCGGCGCCCGAGATGGCGCAGGGCACCGTCTTCCTCGACGCCAACCGCAACTCGGTCCTCGACGAGGGCGAGGCCGGCATCGAGGGCGTCGCCGTCTCGAACGGTCTCGAGGTGACGACGACCGACGCCGCGGGCCGCTACCGTTTGCCGGCCTACGAGGACATGAACCTCTTCATCACCAAGCCCGCCGGCTTCTCGACGCCGGTGTCGCCCGATCTCGTGCCGCAGTTCGCCTATGTCCACAAGGTCGCGGGCTCGCCGCCGCTGCGCTTCGGCGGCATCGAGCCGACCGGCCCGCTGCCCGAGCAGGTCAACTTCCCGCTCGTCGAGGACGGCGTCGGCGACCGGTTCGAGTGCCTCGTCTTCGGCGACCCGCAGCCCTACACCAATCGCGAGATCTCCTTCGTGCGCGAGACCGCCGGCCGGATGCTCGCCGCCCGCGACAATTCCGCGACCGAGTGCCTGATCTTCGAGGGCGACGTGATGGGCGACGACCTCGCGCTCTACGACCGCTTCAAGCAGGTCATCGCCGTCGGCGGCGTGCCCCAGTATTTCGTGCCGGGCAACCACGATCTCGACTTCGATGCGCTGACCGACCAGCACTCCTTCGACACCTTCCGCCGGGAATGGGGGCCCGAGTATTATTCCTTCGACATCGGCAACGTGCATTTCGTGGTGCTCGACAACGTCCGCTACCCGTGCAACGGGGTCGACGACCACCCGTTCTGCGATCTCTCGGCCGAGCCGACCTACAACGGCGTGATCCACCGGCGCCAGCTCGACTGGCTGCGCAACGACCTCGCGACGGTGCCCGACGACAAGCTGATCGTGCTCAACGCGCACATCCCCTTCGTCACCTTCTCGAGCGCCACGGCCGCCAAGCACCAGACGGACAACCTCGCCGCGCTCTACGAGATCGTCGGCGACCGCCCGGCGCTCGCCCTCGTCGGCCACACCCACACCACCGAGCAGCTGCTGCCCGGCGAGCATTACGGGGGCTGGCAGGCGGCCACCGGCACCGGGCCGACGCCCTTCCACCAGATCGTCACCGGGGCGCTCTCGGGCTCGTGGTGGGCGGGCGATCTCAACGACCGCGGCGTGCCGCACGCGACGCAGCGGCTCGGCAGCCCGCGCGGCTACTACGTGCTCGCGTTCGACGGCTCGGACTATGTCGACACCTACCGCACCTTCGACGCGCCGGAGGCGCGGCAGATGCACGTCTCCTTCTCGACGCCGCGCTTCCGCGACTGGGCGGAGAAGCTCCTCGCCTATGCCGAGCTCTACGACGTGCCGGCCGATGTGCTGCCGCCGGTGACGGTCAACGATCTCGGCGACATGAACATGCTGACGCGCGAGGATCTCGCGGAAGGCGCGTGGGTGGCGGTCAACGTCTGGAACGGCTCGCGCGCGAACGTGGTCTCGGTGTCGATCGATGGCGGCGCGGCGATCCAGGCCGTGCGCACGCAGGAGGGCGAGGGCGAGGAGGTCCGCCACGGGCCCGCCTTCGCCGATCCGCTCGCGCTCGCCCGGCAGTCGACGCAGGGGCGGGCGACCTTCCGCTCGGCCTCGGGCGGCGACGACACCGCGGGCTACACCACGTGGAAGGGCTTCGAGTGGCGGTCCTCCGTCGCCGGGCCGTTCCAGCGCTGGATGCTGACCGACCGGTCGAGCCATCTCTGGCGCGCCGACCTGCCGGGCGATCTGCCCGCGGGCGTGCACACGCTGGAGGCGGTGACGACCGACCGCTACGGCCGCACCTTCCGCGAGACGGTCACCTTCGAGGTGGTGGAGGAGCTGCCCGAGATGGGCTGGCGGCATCCCGACATGCAGTGACCCCGCCGGGCCGCGGCCGGTGGATCTGTCGGCCCGGTGCGGTTGTATAGACAATTTTTTCCCGGCCGGCCCGATTCGACAAGAAACTGTCACGCCGCGGCGGTAGCGTCGCGGCAACCACAAGAGCGGCGCATTGCCGCCGATCCCGTGCAACAGAGGGGGCTTCCCGAATGAAGACCATCGTTCTCGCCGGCGTCTCGACGCTCGCGCTCTCCGCCGCCGCGGCCGCGGAGTGCCCCGCCATCACCGTGGCCGACCATCAGGGCCTCGCCGGACAGTTTCCGCAGCAGTTCGAGCTGACCGAGTTCCAGGAGGCGGCCAATTGCGAGCTGACCTTCCAGGAGAACCCGGAGATCGCCGAGCTCAACGCCGAGATCCAGGGCAACCCGGAGCTGCCGCCGCTGGCCGAGCGCCTGCCGGCCGAGCCGCTGGTCGTCGTGCCCTATGACGCGATCGGCACCCACGGGGGCACCTTCGACGCGCTGTCGAACGCCACCGAGGCCGGCACCTCCGACTTCCTGTCGGTGCGGCACGTCAATTTCGTGCGCTACGCCGACGATCTCGAGACCATCGTGCCCAACGTCGCCAAGGGCTGGCAGTGGAACGAGGATTTCACCCAGCTCACCTTCTTCCTGCGCGAGGGCCACAAGTGGTCCGACGGCGCGCCCTTCACCTCGGCCGACGTCAAGTTCTGGTACGACAACCTCGCGCTCGACCCCAACATCATCGAGAGCCCGAAGGACTACGTGCTGGTCGGCGGCGAGCGCATGACGGTCGAGACGCCGGACGAGACCACGGTGGTGTTCAACCTGCCGGCGCCGAAGCCGGGCCTCCTCGTGCACTTCGCGACGTCCTACGCGCAGGGCTTCCAGCCGAAGCACTTCCTCGGCCAGTTCCACCCCGACGTGAACCCGGAGGCCGACGCGCGCGCGCAGGAGTTCGGCTTCGAGAACGGCTACGAGGCGATCAACTACTACTACGGCGCGTCGGACTGGACCGACACGCCGACGCCGATCCTGCGCGACCGCGAGCGCGCCGAGAGCCTGCCGAAGGCCACCCACCCGACGCTCGAGAGCCACATCTACGTCGACGACACGACCGAGGGGCGCAGGCTCGTCGCCAACCCCTATTTCCACATGGTCGACACCGCCGGCAACCAGCTGCCCTACATCTCGCGCCAGGACGAGCTCTACATCAACGAGAACGAGGTGCGCATCCTCAAGCTCGTCAACGGCGAGGTCGACTACAAGGCGCAGTCGATCCAGCTGCCCTCGGCGCCGATCCTGCTCGAGAACCAGGAGAAGGGCGACTACACCGTCCAGCTCAAGCCGACGATCGCGATGCCGACCTTCACCTTCAACGTGACGAGCGAGGATCTGGCCAAGCGCGAGGTGTTCGGCGACGTCCGCTTCCGCCGCGCGATGTCGATGGCCATGGACCGCCAGGAGATCAACGAGACGGCCTATTTCGACCTTGGCGTACCGAAGCAGTACACCGGCTTCTCGCCGCGTCCGGCCTTCGTGCCCGAGGAGCTGGAGCAGGCCTACGCCGCGCACGACCCCGAGGCCGCGATGGCGCTGCTCGACGAGATCGGCATGACCGACCAGGACGGCGACGGCTTCCGCGACCTGCCGAACGGCGACGAGTTCGTGCTCAACCTCCAGTTCGCCACCCAGGGCATCGCCGGCGAGGTCGTCGAGATCATCGGCCAGAGCTGGAAGGAGGTCGGCATCAACACGCTCGTCAAGGAGGTGACCCCCGACGAGTACCGCTCGGCGCAGTCGGCCAACCAGCTCGATGTCGGCATGTGGGCCAAGGGCCAGCCGGTGGCGATCCATCTGGGCGACCTCTCCTACTGGGTGCCGCCCTTCGACGGCTATTTCGACCTGCGCACCGGCATGCTGTGGGCCGAGTACATCGAGAGCGGCGGCGAGAGCGGCGTCGAGCCGCCGGCCTGGGTGGCCGAGATGCGCGAGACGGCGATCGCCTTCCAGACCGCCGCGCCCGGCTCGGCGGAGCAGGCCGAGCTCGGCCTCGCGCTGGCGCAGAAGATGGTCGACGAGATGCTCTTCATCGGCACCGTGCAGGCGCCGGCGCCGATCTATGTCCGCAACGGGCTGAGGAACGTGCCGGAGTTCCAGACGGCGTCCTACGAGTACTACCGCACCTACCCCTATCGCGGGCCCCAGTGGTTCCTCGCCGAGGACAACTGATCGCCCGCCGAGACGGGCCATGAGACCGTGGCCGGGCGGCGCGCGCCCGGCCCGCCACGCCGGCCGGCGGCCTCCGCGCCGCGCCGGGGGGAGGGCGCCGGATGCTCCAGTTCCTGAGCTTCACGCTGACCCGCGCCGCGATGGCCATGGTCACGCTGCTGCTGGTGTCGCTGATCGTCTTCACGCTGATGGAGCTCGTGCCGGCGGACTGCGCCGAGCGCTACATCGCCTACAAGAACACGCAAGGCAGCCAGATCACCGAGGCCGACATCCAGGCCGAGCGGGTGCGCCTCGGGCTCGACCGCCCGTTCCTCGAGCGCTGGGCCGGATGGATCGGCAACGTCTTCCTGCACGGCGATTTCGGCGAGAGCTGCATCCTGCGCGCGCCGGTCAACGACCTCCTCAAGGACAAGTTCCTGATCTCGATGGGGATCTGCTTCACCGCGCTCCTCTTCGCCTATCTGATCGCCGTCCCGGTCGGCATCGTCGCGGCGACGACGAAGAGCCCGGCGCTCAACAACGTGCTGCGCTTCGTCAGCTATCTCGGCCTCGCGATGCCGAACTTCCTGCTGGCGCTGATCGTCATGCTGGTCTCGACCATGGTGTTCGGCGACAGCCTGACCGGGCTCTTCTCGCGCGAGTTCCGCGACGCGCCGTGGGACTGGGACAAGTTCGTCGATTTCCTCTCGCGCGCCTGGCTGCCGATCTTCATCCTCGGCTGGTCGGCCACCGCCTTCGCGCTGCAGACCGTGCGGGCGCTGATGTCGGACGAGTACGGCAAGCTCTACGTCACCGCGGCCCGGGCGCGCGGGCTCGACGGCGGCAAGCTGCTCTGGCGCTACCCGGCGCGCCACGCGCTCGGCCCGATCGTCAACTCGCTCGGCTTCGACCTCAACCGGGTGTTCAACGAGCTGCCGATCGTCGCGATCATCCTCGTGCTCACCGAGTCGGGCGCGCTCCTCTACGATGCGCTGGCGCGGTCCAACGACCAGCAGCTCGCCGGCGCCATCATCTTCCTGCTCACCGCCTGCATCGTCGGGCTCAACTTCCTGACCGACGTGGCGCTCGCGGTCATCGACCCGCGCGTCCGGCGCAGCGTGATGGGGCGCTGAGATGACCGACGCCACCGGACCGACGCCCGAGACCCGCGCCGACCGCGCGGCCCGCCGCAAGAAGGAGGCCTATTTCACGGCCTCGCAGAGCCAGCTGATCTGGGCGCGCTTCCGGCGCAACCGCGTCGCGATGGCGGCGGGCACCATGCTGGTGCTGATCGTGCTGATGGGGGTCTTCGCGCCCTTCCTCTCGCCCTACGACCCGACGATCGCCGGGCGCAACGCCGACTACCAGAACGGCGCGCCGCAGATCCCGATGTTCTGCGACAAGAACGGCTGCTCGTGGCGGCCCTTCCTGCACGGGCTGAAGCGCGAACGCTCGATCGAGACCAATTTCCGCTGGGTCACCACCGTCGACGAGGACACCCGCCGCTATGTCCGGTTCTTCGTCGAGGGCTGGGAGTACCGGTATTTCGCGGTGGATCTCGACCTGCCGGGCGAGAGCTTCGACATCGACTTTCCGGGCCTCGCCTTCACCACGCATCTCTTCGGCATCGACGAGGGCGGCATCCACCTCTTCGGCACCGACGCGACGGGCAAGGACATCTTCAGCCGCACGCTCCACGCGGTCTACACCTCGCTCGCGGTCGGCACCATCGGCGTGCTGATCTCCTTCGTGCTCGCGCTCGTGATCGGCGGCGTCGCCGGCTATTTCGGCGGCTGGATCGACGGCGCGATCCAGATGATCACCGACACCGTGCGCACGATCCCCGCGATCCCGCTGTTCATGGCGATCGCGGCCTTCATCCCGGACGAATGGTCCTCCGAGACGCGCTTCTTCGTGATCTCGATCATCCTCGGCTTCATCGGCTGGCCGACGCTGGCGCGGCGCGTGCGCACGCATCTCCTCTCCGAGCGGACGCAGGACTACGTGCTGGCCGCCCAGCTCTGCGGCGCCTCGCCCGGCCACGTGATCCGGCGCCATCTGCTGCCGTCCTTCACCAGCTACATCATCGTCGACCTCGTGATCTCGTTCCCCTACATGGTGCTCTCCGAGACCGCGCTCAGCTTCATCGGCCTCGGGCTCAAGGACCCGGTCAACTCGCTCGGGGTGATGCTGCAGAACGTGACCAAGGCCGACGTGCTGCTGAACTACCAGTGGTACTTCATCCCGGTGGTGTTCTTCGTGGCGCTGGTGCTCAGCTTCGTCTTCGTGGGCGACGGGCTGCGCGACGCGGCCGACCCCTATTCGGACCGGAAGTGATGGCGCTCCTCTCGGTCCGCGATCTCACGGTCCAGTTCCGCACCGACGAGGGGCTGATCACCTCGGTCGACCGGGTGTCCTTCGACATCGCGCCGGGCGAGGTGCTCGGCCTTGTCGGCGAGTCGGGCTCGGGCAAGTCGGTCACCGCCAAGTCGCTGATGCTGCTCAACCCGGACAACGCGGTCTACGGGCCGGAGAGCCGGATCACGCTCACCCTCGGCAACGAGGCGATCGACGTGCTGACGTTGCCCCGGCGGGGGCGCAAGATCATCCGGGGCGGCGCCGTCTCGATGATCTTCCAGGAGCCGATGGCCTCCTTCGCGCCCGCGATCCGGGTCGGCGACCAGATGGTCGAGCAGCTGCTGATCCACACCGACCTCTCGAAGCGCGAGGCCCGCGAGCTCTCGATCGAGATGCTCGCCCGCGTGGGCATCTCCGATCCCGCGCGGCGCTTCCGGCAATACGCCTTCGAGTTCTCGGGCGGCATGCGCCAGCGCGCGATGATCGCCATGGCGCTCTCGACCAAGCCGCGCCTCCTGATCGCCGACGAGCCGACCACCGCGCTCGACGTGACGATCCAGGCGCAGGTGCTCGACCTGATGAAGGAGCTCGTCGCCGAGTTCGGCATGGGGGTGCTCTTCATCACCCACGATCTCGGCGTCATCGCGCAGACCGCCGACCGGGTCGCGGTGATGTATCTCGGGCGGCTCGTCGAGGAGGGGCCGGTGCGCGACGTGATCCGCACGCCGCGCCACCCCTACACGCAGGGCCTGATCGCCGCGCTGCCGAAGCTCGAGGACCTCGACGCGCCGCTGACGCCGGTGCCGGGCGACATCCCCTCGCCGCTCGAGCGGCCCTCGGGCTGCGTGTTCCACACCCGCTGCCCGGCCTCTCTCGGGGCGCGCTGCTCGGTCGAGGTGCCGCGCTTCCACGAGGCCGGACGCCGCCACCGCGCGGCCTGCCATCTGCTGGAGGACGCCGCATGACCCCGATCGTCTCGGCGCGCGACCTGTCGGTGCACTATCCGATCGGCGGCGGGCTGCTCGGCGGCCGGGCGGTCGTGCGCGCGGTCGACGACGTCTCGCTCGACATCGCCAAGGGCTCGTTCTTCGGCCTCGTCGGCGAATCGGGCTCGGGCAAGACGACGCTCGGCCGCGCGATGCTGCGCGCCGCGCCGATCAGCGCCGGCCGCGTGATCTACGACGACGGCGAGGCCCGCCACGACGTGGGCGCCCTCGACCGCGCCGCGCTCAAGGCCTATCGCCGCCGCGCGCAGTACATCTTCCAGGACCCCTACGCCGCGCTCTCGCCGCGCATGACGGTGCGCGACATCATCGCCGAGCCGCTCGAGGTGATGAAGCTGACCCGGACGCGCGAGGAGACCGACGCGCGGGTGCGCGAGATCGCGGCGAAGTGCCGGCTCAACCTCGAGCATCTGAGGCGCTTCCCGCACGCCTTCTCGGGCGGCCAGCGCCAGCGCATCTCGATCGCCCGCGCGCTCGTCTCGGGCCCGCGCTTCGTGGTGGCCGACGAGAGCGTGGCCGCGCTCGACGTCTCGATCCAGGCCGACGTGCTGAACCTGATGCGGGACCTGCGCGCCGATCTCGGGCTGACCTTCCTCTTCATCAGCCACGACCTTTCGGTGGTCGCGCATGTCTGCGACCACGTGGCGGTGCTCTATCTCGGCCGGATCGTCGAGACGGCGCCGACGCGGCGGCTCTTTCGCGCGCCGCGGCACCCCTACACCAAGGCGCTGCTCTCGGCGATCCCCTCGCTCGACCCCGACGACCGGGGGCAGGCGGAGAAGCTCGAGGGCGAGATCCCGAGCCCGACGCGGCCGCCGCCCGGCTGCAAGTTCCACACCCGCTGCCGCTTCGCGATCGATCGCTGCCGGGCCGAGGAGCCGCAGATCGAGGCGCCGGACGGGCACGGCGTCGCCTGCCACCGCTGGCGCGAGCTGGCCGACGCCGTGCCGGCCTGAGGCGGCGCGGTGGCGATCGTGATCCACCACAATCCGGATTGCGGCACCTCGCGCAACGTGCTCGCGATCCTCGAGGCGGCGGGCGCCGAGCCGACCGTGATCGAGTATCTGAAGACCGGCTGGACGCGCCCGCAGCTGCTCGGGCTCTTCGCCGCCGCCGACCTCACGCCGAGGACGGCGCTCCGCACGACGAAATCCCCCGCCGCGGAGCTCGGCCTCCTCGACGAGAGCGTGCCCGACGCGGCGCTGCTCGACGCGATGCTGGAGCATCCGGTGCTGGTCAACCGGCCGATCGTCTGCTCGCCGCGCGGCGTCCGCCTCTGCCGGCCGAGCGAGACGGTGCTCGACCTGCTCGACCGCCTGCCGCCCGGGCCGATCGCCAAGGAGGACGGCTCGCCGCTGATCGACGCCGAGGGCCGCCGCGTCGGCTAGCGGTCGCCGGACGGCGCGAGCCAGCGGGCGAGCAGGTTGGCCATCAGCCGCGAGATGTCGTTCGCGCCGCCCCCGGTCAGCAGCGATCCGCAGAAGGTGATCGAGCCGGTGGCGAAGACCGCGCCGCCCGCCGGCGTCTCCCAATAGGTCATGTGCGCCTCGATCAGGCGCTCCACCGGCTCGCCCGAAACGGTGGTCACATGGGTGAGCAGCTCCTCGGGCACGGCCACGAAATGCGCCTGGTGGCCGAAGGAGCGGGCGAGGACCGCGACGCCCTCGGGGGTGCCGAGGCCCTCCTCGGTGCGGTCGAGCTCGTAGCCGGCCGCGCCCCCGCCCGAAAGGCCGTGATCGCCGAACACCTCTCCCGCGACCCCGTCGAACAGCCAGCCATGGGTCTCGCGCGCGTGCGGCTCGAGCCGGTAGGTCGCGCCCTCGAAGAGACCCTGCGCCGCGAAGCCGACGCCGGTGAGCCGCTGCGGCGGGCGGGCGTTGCGCCGCCAGAGCCCGCCATAGGTGCCGTCGACGGCGTGCCAGTACTCGCCCGGCTGCGCGTCCCAGGCGCGGATGCCGCCCTCGGCCCGGCGGATCTCGAGCGCGTGCGGCGGCTCGGCCTGCATCGCGACGCGCCAGTAGAAGCCGTTGCCGCCCAGATAGGCGAGCCGGCCGCCCGCGTCGCGGTAGCCCTCGACCGCGTCGAGCGACTCGATCGAGTGATACTCGGGATGGGTCGCCGTCAGCACCGCGCGATAGCCCGCGAGCGCCGCCGCGCCCTCGGCGTGGAGCTCGTGATCGGTGACGAGGTCGCAGGCGATCCCCTGCGCGTCGAGCCAGGCGAGCAGGTGGGTGTCGGCCGGCAGGTGGCGGAGCCCCGAGCCGCGAGCGTCGAGGATCGAGAGATAGTCGGGCCGGAGCGTCAGCATCGGGCGCAGCGCGGTCGCGAAGGCGATGCCCGAGCCGTCGGTGTGCCGGTCGTAGGTCGAGAGCCCGAGGCCCCGATGGCGGGCCGGGAAATGCGGGAACGCGCCCCACTCGGCGGCCCGGGCCTCGAGCGCGGGCGTGAAGTCGACCCGCACGTGGTTGGCGTACATCAGATAGGTGAAGGTCGGCACGACGACGCAGAGATCGGCCGTGCGCCGTCCGGGCGGGGGGAGGACGACGAAGGGGATGCGGTCGGTCGCTCCCTCGCCGCTCAGCTTGGCGGCGTAGAGGCCCGACGGCAGATCCTCGGGGATCGTCAGCGCGAAATCGGTCTGCCAGCCGCAGTCGGCGATGTCGTCGCGGTGGAAGTGGATCGCGGCGTAGTGGTCGGGGGCGTGGCGCCAGCAATGCTCGGCGCCGGTCCAGCGGGCGCCGGTCACGCCGCGGGTCGGCAGGTTGACGAGCCGGCCGTGGAGCCCGTGGGGGCCGGTGTCCTCGACCTCCTGCGTGGGGATCCCGCGGGCGAAATCGAGCGCCAGCGCGACCGGGGCGTCGGGGCCCGTGCCGGCGCGGAGCGTCGGCGCCTCGAGCTTGCCGTCGAAATGGCCGGCGTTCGCCTCGGGCTCGCGCACCGCCACGTGGAGGCTCCGCGGCGAGACCGCCGCGGGCAGGGCGAGGCCCTCGGCGGTCGCCGTCTCGGCCACGGCGAAACGGTCGCCGATCCGCTCGGCGGTCAGCCGGGCGCGGCCGGCGGCGAGGTCGATCTCGGCGGTGAGCCGCACCCAGCGGCGCCGCCGGAGCGGCGTGGTGAGCGCGCAGACCGGCTCGCCCGCCCAGAGCGTCGGCCGGCCCGCCGCGTCGAGGCCGAGGCAGAGCGCGCCCTCGCCCGTGCCGAGCGTCAGGATGCCCTGCGCGTCCTCGCCCGGGGCGGTCGGCCACGCCACGACGTCGAGCGCGAGCGCCGAGAGCTGGCCGAGCGGCGCGAGCCCGTCGACGACGGCGAAGGAGCCCGCCCGGATCGCCTGCGTCCGCGACGGATAGGTGCCCTCGATCGCCGAGGACACGGGCCGCTCGATCAGCCCGGGGCCGGCGGGATTGGGGTCGCCGCAGATCACGCGCACGAGCTCCGCCCGGTAGGGGCCCGCGAGGCGGGACGAGACCCGGAACGCCACCGTCTCGCCCGGCCGCGCCGAGAGACGGTCGGTGTAGCCGGTGAGGGGCAGGTCGGGGACGTAGATCCCGGTCATGGGCGCGCTCCGTAGACGAGGTCGGGAAGCCAGGTCGCGAGCTCGGGCAGGAAGACGAGCGCGACCATCATGAGGACGTAGGGCAGGAGAAGGGGCAGGACGCCGACCGAGACGTCCTCGATCGAGGTGCCGGCCACCCGCGCGGCCACGAAGAGATTGACCCCGATGGGCGGCGTGAGGAACCCGATCTCGCAGGTCATCACCGTGAAGATGCCGAACAGCACCGGGTCGATCCCGAGGCTCGTGACGAGCGGCAGGAAGACGGCGGTGAAGATGATGATCTGCGGCACCGACTCGAGCCACATGCCGATCAGGATGTAGAAGACGCCGATCACCAGCATCACGAGCCAGGGCCGCTCGGCGAGCCCGGCGAAGAGGTCGAGCACGGCGAGGGGGATGTCGTAGAGCGTGACGAGCTGGCCGAAGGCCTTGGTCGCGCCGAGGATGAACAGCACCGTGCCGATGGTGATCGCGGTGAACCGCAGCGCCTCGACGAGCGTCGCGAGCGTGAGGCCGCGATAGACGACGAAGCCGACGAAGCCGCCGTAGAAAACCGCCACGGCCGAGGCCTCGGTGGGGGTGAAGATGCCGGCATAGATCCCGCCGAGGATCAGCACCGGCGCGCCGAGCGCCCATTTCCCCTCCCAGAGCGCGGCGAGGAGCGGGCCCCAGCGGAACCGCTCGCCATGCCCGCCATAGCCCGCCCGCGCCGCCACGATCCAGGCCGCCAGCATGAGCAGGAGCCCGAGCAGCAGCCCCGGCAGGATGCCGGCGAGGAAGAGCCGCGGGATCGACTCGTCCGAGACGAGGGCGAAGATGATGAGAAGGTTCGACGGCGGGATCATCGAGCCGAGCGCGCCGCCCGCCGCCGACACCGCCGCGGCGAAGCGCGGCCGGTAGCCCTCGCGCTTCATCGCGGGGATCGTCACCGAGCCGATGGCGGCGGTGGTGGCCGGCCCCGATCCCGAGAGCGCGGCGAAGAACATGCAGGCGACGACCGTCATCAGGCCGAGCCCGCCGCGATAGGCGCCGACGAGGCGTTCGGCGATGGCGATCAGCCGCTCGGACATGCCGCCCTTCTCCATCAGCTGGCCGGCGAGGATGAAGAGCGGGATGGTCACGAACGGGAAGGGCTCGAAGGCGGTCCAGGCCGACTGCGCGAGCAGCGTCAGCGGGATGTCGGCCAGCAGGATGCCGACGACGGTCGCGACCCCCGCCGCGAAGGGCACCGGCACGCCGATCGCGAGCGTCGCGACGAAGACGAGCGCCATCACGAGGGCGGGGTTCATCGCGCCCTCACAGCGGCAGGTCCTTCCACCCGCTCCGCCACCAGAGCCAGTAGACCTGCCCGATCCGCGCCAGCATCAGGGCGAAGGCGAAGGGCACGATCCACTGCACCCAGCGCTGCTCGATCCCGAGGCCGGGCGAGACATAGGTGACGCGGAAGAGGAGCGCGACGTACTCGACCGAGAGCGCGACCATCAGAACGAGGAACCCGGCCCAGATCGCGTCGGCGAGCACCACGAGCGCCACCGCCACGGGCCGCGGCACCGATCGGATCAGCAGCGTGATGCGGATGTGGCTGCGCTCGCGCACCGCCAGCGCGGCGCCGAGATAGACCGCGAGGATCAGGCAGTAGACCGCCACCTCCTCGGCCCAGGGCACGGCCGAGGAGAACACGTAGCGCAGCACCACCTGCAGCATCACGACCGAGGCCATGACGACGAGCGCGAGGGCGGCGACCGCTTCCTCGAAGCGGCGTTCGATGGCGCGCAGCAGGCGCATGGGGGAGGCGGCGGGCCGGCCGGCCCGCCCGAGGGATCAGTTGGTGGCGGCGACGGCGCGGATCGCCCGGAGCAGCGCCTCGAACTCCGCGCCCTTGCCGGCAGCATAGGCGTCCTGCACCGCGAGCGCCTCCTCGATGAAGGGCTCCTTGTCCGGCCGGGTGACCGCCATGCCGCCCTCATCGGCGAGGAAGGCGCGGATCTCGGCGACCTCGGCCTCCATCGTCTCGCGGTGATAGGCGCCCGCCTCGGCCGCCGCCGCCATCACCGCCGCGCGCTGCGCCTCGCTCATCCGGCCCATCGCCCGGTCCGACGCCAGCAGCGGCGAGAAGTAGGAGAAGTGCTCGAGGATCGTCAGATGGTCCATGATCTCGTAGAACTTCTGGCTCTTGATGAAGGACGTGCCGTTGTCGGCGCCGTCGACCGTGCCGGTCTGCAGCGCGGTCGGCGTGTCGGCCCAGGCGAGCGGGACGGGCTCGGCGCCGAAGGCGGCGTAGGTGTCGATCATCACCTGGTTCTTCGGCACGCGGATCTTGAGGCCGGCCATGTCCTCCGGCGTCTCCACCGGCCCGCGGTTGTTGTAGAAGTCGCGGTGGCCGACGAAGCCGTAGGTGAGGAGATGCACGCCCGTCGCCGCGCGCAGGTCCTCGGCGAACTGCCGGCCCACCTCGCCCTCCAGCACCGCGTAGGTGTGGTCCTTCGACTGGAAGATGTAGGGCAGCACGAAGGCGTCGGTCGGCGGATAGTGCGGCGAGATGTTGTTCGACGTGATGATGTACATGTCGACCGTGCCGAGCTGCATCGCCTTGAAGGCCTCGTCCTCGGTGACGAGCTGGGCGCAGCAGCGCACCTTGACGTCGATCGACCCGTCGGTCTTCGCCTCGACGAGCTCCTCGAACTTCGCGGCGAGCACGCCGTAGGTCGAGGTCTCGGCGGCGGCGTAGCCGAGATTGATCGTCAGGTCGGCCGCGGCGGCGGGGGCGGCCAGCAGCGCGGCGAGGGCGGGCGCGGCGAGGCCGCGGGCGATCGTGGGGACCATGACACCTCCGGGTTTTCTGATTGTCGGATCAGCCTAGGGGTCGTTCGGCGCGGCCGCAACGGCAACCGCCCGGCCCGGTGCGCGGCGGGTTGCATTCTTGGGCTCGACGGCGGCGACGGGCTGACGGACAATGCGGCTGAGACGGGCGAGGCGGGGCGCGCGGGATCGGGAGGTCGCGGATGGTCGGGCGTTCGGGCAGGGGGGGCCGAGGGTCCCTCGCGATCATGGCTCTGGCCGCGCTCCTCGGCGCGGCGACCGCGCCCGGCGCCGCGCTCGGCGAGGCGGCGGCGCAGGGGATCGACATCCTCCGCTCCTCGGGCCGGGCGGCCGAGCGCGCGATCCGCGAGCAGGTGGGCCGCGCGCTGCGCCCGACGCTCACCGTGCGCAATGGCTACGACGACCCCCCGCGCGGGATCGCGGTGTCCTCCGACGCCACCCATCTCGCGGTGGTCACGGGCGACGGGGGCCTCAGGATCTTCGACCTCGTCGACGGGCGGCAAGCGCTGTCGAGCCGCGCCGCCGGGCTCTCGCGCGTGGCCGCCGGCGCGGCCGGGCGACCGGTGCTGTCCCTCGACCGCGACGGGCGGGTGCTGGCCGCGCCCGGCTGGGCCGACGCGCCGGGGCGCCCGCTCCGCCTTTCCACGGGCGGCGAGGCGACCGCGATCGCCGTCGCCGGGCGGATGGCGGTGGCCGGCGGCGCGGACGGCTCGGTCACGGTGTGGGACGCGCGCACGCTCGCGCCGCTCGGCGCCGCCCCGGCCACCGGCGAGGCGGTGACGGCGATCGGGGTCGGCTCGGAGGGCGACATCGCCGTCGCGGGCGACGAGGACGGCGGGCTGCGCGTGATCGCGGCCGACGGCACGGCGCGGGCGGTCTCGGGCGCGGAGGCCGACACGGTCACGGCCGTCGCCCAGATCCTTGGCACGCTCTTCGCCGCCGGCGACGAGGACGGGCGGCTGGTGCTGCTCGACGCGGGCCCGGCCGAGGCGCTCGTGACGATCGAGGCGCACGACGACCCGGTGACGGCCATCGCCGGGCTCGCGAACGGCTTCGCGACGGCTTCGGAGGACGGCTCGGTCCGGGTCTGGGACAGCCGCGCGCGGCTCCAGCGCGAGATCGAGCTCGACTGGGAGGGCCCGGTCACCGGCCTCGCCGCCCTGCGTGTCGGCGGGCAGGAGCGCCTCGTCGTGGCGGGGCCCGACCGCGCGCTCCACCTCTTCGACGCCGGCGGGCGCGAACGGCTCGCGCGGCTCGTGCTCACGCGCACCGGCTGGGGCGCGGTCGACGCGCGCGGGCGGTTCGACGGCGACCCGAGCGCGCTGCAGGACGTCGCCTGGCAGGCCGGCGCGCTGCGCCTGCCCGTCGAGAACCTCGCCGCGCGCTATTTCGAGCCCGGCCTCTGGGTCAAGCACCTCGCCGCGCGCGCCTTCCTCACACGGGCGCCCGATGCGGTGGAGCAGGGGATCTACCCGCCCCCCGTCGTCGACATCGACGTCGAGGACGAGGCGGACGCCCCCGGCCAGCCGATCGTGCTCGAGATCGAGGCGGAGGCGCGGCAGGCCTCCGACATCGCCGAGCTTCGCCTCTTCCACAACGGCAAGCGGGTGCCCGACACTGCACTCCGCGAGACCGACCGCGGCCGGCGCAGCGTCACCTGGGAGGCGACCGTCACCGCCGTGCCGGGCGAGAACAGCCTCGTCGCGGTGGCGCGCGGCTGGGGCGAGATCGACAGCGTGCCGGTCGAGGCGCGCGTCGAGCTCGGCC
The DNA here is from genome assembly GCA_964632555.1 of uncultured Limibaculum sp. Taxonomy (GTDB): domain Bacteria; phylum Pseudomonadota; class Alphaproteobacteria; order Rhodobacterales; family Rhodobacteraceae; genus Thermohalobaculum. Next base: position 10,045 of record CAZWDE010000006.1, on the reverse strand, counting down.
GCGGCGGGGCGGGGGCGCTCGCCGTCACCGCCATCGGGATCGACCGCTATGCCGGCGCCGAACTGCGGCTCAACTACGCGGCCGCCGACGCCTCCGCCATCGCCGACGAGCTCGCCCGCCGCGGCCGGCAGAGCTTCGCCGCGACCGGCACCGATCTCGTGCTCGACGACCGCGCGACCCGCGCGGGCCTCGACGCGGCGCTCGCCCGGCTGCGCGAGACCGCGCCCGGCGACGTCGCGGTGCTCTTCCTCGCGGGACACGCCCGGATGGTCCGCGGCGAATGGTATTTCCTGCCGCGCGAGCTCACCGATCTCCGCGACGACGGGCAGGTGATGCGCCTCGGCCTCTCGGGCGCGGCGCTCGCGGCGGCGCTCACCGGCATCCCGGCGCAGCGCCTGCTGCTGGTGATCGACGCCTGCCAGGCCGGCGGGATCCTCGGCTCCTTCGAGGAATACGGCCAGCGCCGCGCGCTGCAGCAGCTCAAGACCGAGACCGGCGTCGCGGTGATCGCCGCCACGCGCGCCGACCAGCTCGCCAAGGAATACGCGGCCCTCGGCCACGGGCTCCTGACCTACGTGTTCCTCGAGGGGATGCGGCCGGGCGGGGGCGGGCGCCTCGCGGCCGACCGGGCGCCGGCCGACGGCGCGCTGACGGCGGCCGAGATGAAAGCCTATGTCGAGGAGCGCGCCCCCGCCCTCGCCGCCGAGCTCGACGCGCGAATCCCGGCCGCGTCCGGCCCGCGCGGCGAGTTCTCCCAGCGCGTGCCGGTCACCCCGGTGGGCGTCGTCCTCGGCGGCGACTTCCCGATCGCCCGCTGACGGCGGGCCTCACGCGGTGTAGCGCTGCACCTGCGCGCGCTCGGACGGCGCCTTGTGGAAGCGCCCGCCCTTCATGATCGCGAGCAGCCGGTCGCGGTCCTGCAGGAGGCGCACGTCGCGGAGCGGGTCGCCGTCGACGAGGATCAGGTCGGCGAGGTAGCCCTCGCGGACGAGGCCGAGCTCGCCGCCCATGTTCATGATCTGCCCGCCGAAGCAGGTGGCCGCCCGGATCGCCTCCATCGGCGTGAAGCCGAGCAGCTCGACGAAGGTCTCGATGTCCTTCGCGTTGGTGCCCTGCGGGGTCCAGGCGAAGCCGTAGTCGCCCCCGATGCAGACGCGGATGCCGCGGGCGTGCATCTTCTTGAGCGTGTCGACCGCCATCTCGAGCTCGCGCTCGTAGAGCATCGAGATCTCCGAGCCCGGCTTGATCCCCCATGGCTCGGCATGGCGCGCGGTGTTGATCAGCCAGGCGAGGCCCGGCGCGACGAGGTGACGGTCCTTCGCCGCCTCGAGCATGTCGAGCGCCTCCTCGTCGGCGAAGCTCGCATGGTAGATGTTCTGGATGCCGTGGCGGACGCACTGCTTCACCGATCCGGCCGAGCGGGCGTGGGCGGCGACCACCTTGTTCCGGCACTTCGCCTCCTTGACCGCCATCGCCACCTCTTCCTCGGCCATCGGGGTCTCCTCGGCCTTCATGCCGGTGATCTCCTCGCCCGAGAGGTTGAGCTTGATCGAGTCGACGCCGTATTTGATCAGCGTGCGCACGACCCGGCGCACCTCCTCGGGCCCCGAGACGACGATGCCGAGATTGAGCCCCTCATGCGGGATGTGCGACGGCGCCGCGTCGCCGAGGCCGCCCACGGTGGTGATCTCGGGGCCGGCGGCGAGGTAGCGGGGGCCGGGGAAGCGCCCCTCGTCGATGAACTTCTTGGCGACCACGTCGAGCCGCGGCTTGGCCGCCGCCGCGCCCCGCCCGCCGGTGAAGCCCGCGTCGAGCACGAGCTTCGCCATCTCCATCGTCACGAGCATGTGCTCCTCGACCTCCATCATCTGGATGGGGTCGATGCCGGGCGCGTTGTTCCAGGAGAGATGGAGATGGGCGTCGATGAGGCCCGGCATGAGGGTCGCGCCGCCGCCGTCGATCCGCCGGCCCGTGGCGCGCGCGCCGATCCCGCCGGTGTAGCCGCCATAGGCGCCGCGGTCGGCCCGGCGCACCTCGCGGATGCGCTCGCCCTGAACGACCACCTCGCCCGGATAGGGCGGCTCGCCGGTCGCGTCGAGGATGCGGACATTGGTGAAGGTGATCGCGTCGTCGGTCTCGGGGCGGGCGGCTGCCCAGCTGCGTTCGGCCATGTGGTCCTCCCTCATGTCGCCGCGCTCTCGGGGGCGGCTCCCGTCATCTCCGCCGCGGCGGCGGCGAGCCGCCGGGTCGCCTCGCGCGGCGCCTCGATCGTCGGCCAGTGCCCGCAGCCCGCGAGGATCTCGACCCGGGCGCGGGGCAGGCGGCCGGCGAGCGCGCGGGCCATCGCGGGCGGGGCGACGGGATCGTCGGCGCCCGTGACGAGGACGGCCGGCATCGCCAGGCGAGCATGACACGGGAGGGTCATCGCCGCCAGCGCCCGGCACTGCGCGGCGTAGCCCGCGGGGGGCTGGCGCAGCACGCTCTCGCGGACGAAGGCCTCCGCCGCCGGGCTCTCGGCGCGGGTTCTCGCCGAAAGGCTGCCGGCCGCGACGGCAGCCGCGACCCCCGCCATCCCCTCCGCCTCGGCGCGGGCGGCGCGCTCGCGGAGCGCCGCGCGGGCGGGCGGCGGCGGCTCGAGGATGGCGCCGTAGAGGACGAGCCCCAGCGTCGCCTCGGGCCGGCGGGCGGCGATCTCCATCGCCACGAGCGTGCCGAGCGAGTGGCCGACCAGCACCGCCCGCGCGATCCCGGCGGCGCGCATCAGATCGGCGACGCCCCGCGCGAGCCCGTCGATCCCGGTGCGCAGCGCGCCGCCCGAGCGCGCCGAGCCGGGCAGGTCGGGGCGCAGCACGCGCGCCCCGGGCACCGCGGGCAGGAGCGGGGCGAAGCTCGTCGAGCTGCCGCCGAGGCCGTGGATCATCACGACCGCCGGCCCGTCCTCGGGCCCGTCGAGCTCGGCCACGAGGCTGCCGAGGCGGATGTCCATCAGGCCGCGGCCACCGGATTGACGAGCCGCCCGATGCCGTCGATCTCGAGGCGCATCACGTCGCCCGCCGCGAGGAACCTGGGCGGGTCGAAGCCGATGCCGACGCCCTCGGGCGTGCCGGTCGCGACGATGTCGCCGGGGCGCAGCGTGATCCCGTTGGAGAGCGCGGCGATGATCCGCGGCACCGGGAAGATCAGCTGCGCCGTGTTGGCGTCCTGGCGCAGCTCGTCGTTGATCCAGAGCCGCACGCGGCAGTCGGCGAGGTCGATCTCGTCGGCGGTCACGGCCCACGGCCCCATCGGGCAGAAGGTGTCCTGCGACTTGCCGATCAGCCACTGGTTGTGGCGCGCCTGCAGGTCGCGGGCGGTGACGTCGTTGAGGATCGTGTAGCCCCAGACATGCTCCATCGCGCGCGCCTCGGGGATGCAGCGCCCGGCGCGGCCGACGATCACGGCGAGCTCGATCTCGTAGTCGACCGCCGTCGAGACGGCGGTGTCGATGATCACCGGCGCGTCGGGGCCGATCACGCTCTCGGGCACCTTGGAGAAGAGGATCGGGTGGTCGGGCACCGGCCCCTTGGGCGAGGACGCGTCGTAGCCCGAGGCGGCGAACTCGGCCGCGTGGGCGTGGTAGTTCTTGCCGACGCAGAAGACGTTGCGCCGCGGCCGCGGGATCGGGGCGAGCGGGCGCACCTCGTCGAGCAGGGCGCTCTCGCCGGTCTCGCGCACCGGCCGGCCGATCAGCGTGGCCACGCCCGCCTCGTCGACCGGCCCCTCCGTCTCGACGAAATGGATGCGCGGGTCGTCGACCCGGCCGACCCGCGGCTCGCCCTGCCAGATCACGGTGGCGTATTTCATCGGTCCCCCTTGGCCGTCATGGCGCGTCGTCGATGGTCAGGATGCTCGAGGCGGTGGTCTCGCCCGCCTCGAGCGCGCGGTGGGCGGCGGCAGCGTCCGCGAGCGGCCACGACCGCCCGATCCCGATCGTGATCCGGCCCTCGCGGAGCGCGGCGAGGAAGCCCTCGGCCGCCTCGGCCATCTCGGCGCGCGTGCGGGTGTAGTGCGCGTAGTTGGGCCGCGAGACGGTGGCCGAGCGCGCGACGAGGGCGCCGATGTCGTGGCTGCCCACGGGCCCCGACGCCTCGCCGTAGCTCACGAGATGGCCGCGCACCGCGAGCGCGGCGAGCGAATGGCGGACGCTGTCGCGCCCGACGGCGTCGTAGATCACGTCGGCGCCGCGGCCGCCCGTGAGGGCCATAACCTGATCCTCGAGGCTCTCCGCGCCCGGCAGGATCACCTCGGCCGCGCCGGCGTCGCGGGCGATGCGGGCCTTGGCTGCGCTCGAGGTCGCGCCGATCACCCTCGCGCCGAGCGCGGTGCAGAGCTCGACGAGCATCCGCCCCACACCCCCCGCGGGCGCGTAGACGAGGACGGTCTCGCCGCGCGCGAGGCGGTGGACCTTGTGGGTGAGGAACCACGCCGTGACGCCCTTGAGGAGCCCCGCGGCCGCGTCGCGCGCCGAGAGCTCCGCCGGACGGCGGATCACCAGCTCGGCCGCCATGGTGCGGTGGCTCGCATAGGCGCCGGGCGGCGCGCAGGCATAGGCGACCGGGTCGCCGGCGCGGAGATGGGTCACGCCCGGGCCGACATCGACCGCGGTGCCGGCGGCCTCGAGCCCGGGGATCGCGGGCGGGCTCAGCAGCGGGAAATGCCCGGTGCGGCAATGGACGTCGATGAAGTTGACCCCCACGGCCTCCTGCGCGATCCGCACCTCGCCGCGGGCGGGCGGAGCCGCCTCGACGGGGCCGGGCTCGAGCACCTCGGGCCCGCCGAAGCGGCGGACATGGACGCCCTGGCCCCGGATCGCGGCGCGCGCGCCGGGTGACGGCGCCGGCCGGGGCGCCCCGCGGCCCCCGACGAGCCGGCGGAGCCCCTCGAACCCCGCCTCGTAGATCTCCTCGCCGACGAGGCGCGCGAGCGCCGCCTCCTCGCCGGGCGGCGTGCGGAAGCGCGAGCGCCACTCCCAGAGCGTGCGGTCGCCATCGGTCACGCGGCGGAGCGCCAGCTCGGCGACGTAGTCGAGCAGCGGCAGGTCCGCCTCCGCGATCGCGTAGGCGAGGCTGCGCGCCCGGTCGGAGAGCCGCAGGAGCCGCTCGCGCACCCGCGCGCCGGAGCGGAGCCGGAAGGCCCGCACGCAGCCCACCTCGTCGGGCGGGCGGCCGCCCTCGATCCGGCTCGTCGCCACGGCGGGGTGCCAGCGGTCGTGGCCGTTGAAGTCGCGCAGGATCTCCCAGACCCGGCCGACCGGCGCGTCGATCACGGTCGCGCGCGCCACGCGCACCATCAGCGGCCCCCGAACCGGCGTTTCAGCGCGTCGAAGCCGCCCTGGAAGACGCCGTCGCCGATTTCCTCGACGAGCGCCGCCTCGCGCCCGGGCGGGCAGGCGAACTCGGCCGTCCACTCGATGAAGCAGCGCGCCCCGTCGGTGATCGGCACGAGGCGGAGCGTGGCCACGTAGTCCTCGACCCCCATCGGGCTCTCCAGGATCGCATAGGTGCAGCTGTAGTCGTAGTCCGAGAGCGCGAGCAGCCGCTCGCGGATGCGGCCCCCGTCGCGCGTGCGGAAGTCGCGCACGCAGCCCACCTGGTCGGCGGGCCGGGCCTCCTCGATCCGGCTCTCGGCGATCCCGGGGTGCCAGTCGGGCAGGGCGTTGAAGTCGCGGATCACGGCCCACACACGCTCGGCCGGCGCCTCGATCACCGAGGAGACGTAGACTTCCGGCACGCCTCAGTCCTTCTTCTTCACGCCGGTGCCGGCGCCCGAGCCCGTGTCCTTCGCGAGGCTCGCGGCGTCGCGCGCCGAGCGGAAGATGTCGCCCATCCGCGCCACGCCGGCGTTCTCGACGCCGATCTCCTTCATCATCTCGTCGATCAGCGGGGCCTGCGCGCGGAAGCGGAGCGCGCTCTCGATCACCTCGTCGGTCGGGCTGCGCGAGACCGGCCCCGCGGCCGGCCCGAAGCCCTGCATCTGGACGATCTTGATCCCCTCGATCTTCTCCATGGGCCGCACGCTCTCGCGCACGATCCCCTCGAGCCGGTCGAGCATCCGCTCGCGCAGCCGCCCGGCGCGCGCTTCCTCGGAGAGCAGGTTGTCGGCCTCGTTGCGCAGCCGCTCGCCCTCGGCCGCGACCTCGGCGCGCACCCGCTCGGCGGCGGCGGCGGTCCGGGCGATGGCGGCGTCCTTCTCGGCGATCATCTGGTCGACCGCGGCGATGCGCTGGGCGACCTCGGTCTCGCGCTTCGTGGTCACCGCCTCCTCGGCGACGGTCGCGCGGGCGCGGGCCTCCTCGGCGTTGGCGCGCGCGGCGTGCGCCTCCTCCTGCTTGTGGAGGACGGCGATCTCCTTGTCGATCTCGGCGAGCTCGACGAGCTGGGCGCGTTCGAGCTCGAGCCGGCGGATGTCGCGCTCGAACTGGATGCGCGCCTCCTCGAGCGCGCGGTCGGTCGCGAGGCGCGCCCGCTCGACGCCCTCGCGCGCGGCGATCTCGGCCTCCTCGGTCGCCTGGCGCTCCTCGATGCGCAGCGAGCGCAGCAGCTTCTCGCGGTCGATCCGCGCGCGCTCGACGGCGAGCTCCTGCGCGACGCGGGCGGTCTCGACCGCCTCGGCCTGCGCGATGCGGGCGGCCTCGAGCGCGCGGGCGCGGTCGATCTCCTTGGCCTCGACGGCCTGCTCGGTGGCGATGCGGGCGGCGCGCACCGCCTCGTCCGACCCGATCCGCGCGGCCTCGAGCGTCTGCTGCGCGGCGATCTCGGCCGCCTCGGTCGCCTCGCGCTCGGCGATGGTCTCGGCGCGGACGGCGCGCTCGCGCCCGATGCGGGCGAGCTCGAGCGCCTGCTCCTGGGCGATGCGGCGGGACTCGGTCTCCTCGCGCGCGGCGATCTCGGCCTCCTCGAGCGCGCGGCGCCGGGCGATCTCGCGGGCCGAGGTCTCCTCCTCCGCCGCGATCCGGGCCTGGCTCGCCTCGGCCTCGCGCGCGGCGTCGGTGCGGGCGATCTCGGCGCGCTGCCGGGCGCGGGAGGCGGCGATCTCGCGCTCCTGGTCGAGGCGCGCGACGGCGCTCTCGCGCTCGATCGCGAGCTGCTCCTTCTCGGCGGCGAGGTTCCGGGCCCGGATCGCGACGAGCGCGGACTGCTCGATGTCGTTGCGCGCCTTCCGCCGCTCCTCGATCGCCTCGACGAGGCGGGTCAGGCCCTCGGCGTCGAAGCGGTTGGCGGGGTTGAAATAGTCGAGCTCGGTCTGCTCGAGATCGGTGATCGCGACCGACTCGAGCTCGAGCCCGTTGCGCGCCAGCGCCTCCGCGGCGCGCTCGGTGACGGCGGCGACGTAGTCGGCGCGGCGCTCGTGCATCTCGTCGATGGTCATCTCGGCGGCGACGGAGCGCAGCGCGCCGACGAACTTGCCCTCGAGCAGCTCGGTCAGCCGTTCGGGCTCGAGCGTGCGCCGGCCGAGCGTCGCGGCCGCGGCCGCCACCGCGTCGCGCGTCGGCGCCACGCGCAGGAAGAAGTCGGCGTCGATGTCGACCCGCATCCGGTCCTTGGTGATCACCGCGTTGTCCCGCCCGCGCGCGACGCTCAGCCGCTGCACGTTCATGCTGACGGGCGTCACCTCGTGGATCACCGGCAGCACGATGGCGCCGCCGTTGATCACCACCTTCTGCCCGCCCATGCCGGTGCGCACGAAGGAGAGCTCCTTGGTCGAGCGGTGGTAGAGCACGCTCAGGAGCCAGATCACCACCGCGATCGCGACGACCGCGACGACGATCCCGAGCACGACGGCGCCCACGATGTTTCCGTCCATCTCTGCCTCCCTCAGCCCTTCGCCCGGATCGCCTTGAAGGCCCGGGTCTGTTCGGTGAGCGCCGTCTCGGCCGGCAGGCGCTCCATCGAGGACGCGCCGTAGAAGCCGTGGCAGTGCTCGGTGTTCCGGAGAACATACTCCGCATCGGCCGGCATCGCGACCGGCCCGCCATGGACGAGCACGAGCACGTCGGGGTTGACCGCGAGCGCGGCCTTGGCCCAGGCGTCGACGCGCGCCGGGCAGTCCTCGAGCCGGAGGGCCGTTTCGGCGCCGATCGCGCCGCCGGTGGTGAGCCCGAGATGGCAGACCACGATGTCGGCGCCGGCCTCGGCCATCGCGGCGGCGTCGGCCTCGGAGAAGACATAGGGCGTGGTCAGCAGGTCCTTCTCGCGGGCGGCCCGGATCATCGCGACCTCGAGCGCGTAGGACATGCCCGTCTCCTCGAGATTGGCGCGGAAGACGCCGTCGATCAGCCCCACGGTCGGGAAGTTCTGCACGCCCGAGAAGCCGATCTCGGCGACCCCGTCGAGGAACTGGTCGAGCATCATGAAGGGGTCGGTCCCGTTCACGCCGGCGAGCACGGGCGTGCGCCGCGCCATCGGCAGCACCTCGGGCGCCATCTCCATGACGATCTGGTTGGCGTTGCCATAGGCGAGCAGCCCCGAGAGCGAGCCGCGGCCCGCCATCCGGTAGCGGCCCGAGTTGTAGATCACGATGAGGTCGATCCCGCCCGCCTCCTCGCATTTCGCCGAGAGCCCGGTGCCGGCCCCGCCGCCGATGATCGGCTCGCCGCGGTCGCGCATGGCGCGGAAGCGCTCGAGCAGGGCGGTGCGGTCAAATCGCGGCATGGGCGGGGCTCCGGGTCTCGGGGGCGATCTCGGCGAGGGCGGCGGCGACGGCCTCGGCGAAGGCCGGGTCGTTGATGTGATGCGGCAGGCGGACGAGGCGGCGCGCGGCGGTCTCGCGGAGGCCGCCGGCGAGGGCGTCGAAGAGCGCGCGGTCGGCGTCGGGGTCGTGGAACGGCTGGCCCGGCGCGTCGAGCGCCGAGACGCCGCGCTCGGGGATCAGGAAGCGCACCGGGCCCTCCATCGCGTTCAGCCGCCCGGCGATCCAGCGGCCCATGCGGGCGCACTCCTCGGGGGTGGTGCGCATCAGCGTCACCTGCGGGTTGTGCTCGACGAAGCGGCGGTCGCGGTAACGGTCGGGGACCGTGTCGCGCGGCCCGAAATTCACCATGTCGAGCGCGCCGACCGAGCCGACATAGGGGATGCGCGTGCGGATGACGGCGCCGAAGCGGTCCTCGTCGGCGGCGAAGACGCCGCCCATCATCATGTCGCAGACCTCCGTGGTGGTGAGATCGACGACGGCCGCGAGGAGGCCGCTGTCGGCGAGCTTCTCCATCGAGCGCCCGCCGACGCCGGTGGCGTGGAAGACGAGGCACTCCCAGCGGTCCTCGAGGAGCCGGGCGACCTGCTGCACGGCGGTTGTGGTAACGCCGAACATGGTGATGCCGAGGGCGGGCTTGCCGTCGCGGGCCTCCTCGGCGCGGGCGCGCACCATGCCGGCCATGGCGTGCGCGCCGTTGGCAAGGACCCGGCGGGTGATCGAGTTGAGCCCCTGCACGTCGGCGACCGAGTGCATCATCGCGATGTCCGACGGGCCGACATACCGGCCGACATCGCCCGAGGCGACGGTCGAGATCATGAGCTTCGGCACGCCGACCGGCAGCCGCCGCATCGCCGGCGTGACGAGCGCGGTGCCGCCCGAGCCCCCCGCCGACAGGATCCCGGCGATCCCCTCATGCGCGGCCACCCACCGCTCGAAGGCCGTGGCCATCGCCGCGACGCTCGCGCCGCGCTCGCCGGTGAAGACGGCCGAGGCGCCCTGGGGGTGATGCGCGGCCACGTGGGTGGGGGGGACATGCGCGGCGGAAGGCGCGCCGGAGGTGGAGAGATCGACCGCGCGGGCCGAGACGCCCGCGGCGCGCAGACGTTCGAGCAGGTAGCGGAGCTCGGGCCCCTTGGTGTCGAAGGTGCCGGCGACGATCACCGTGCCGGCCATCTCGCGGCGGAGCGGGCGGACCTCCGCCGGGGGCGGGGCGGGCGGCGCGGCGGGCGCCGGCGGCGCCGCGAGCCGCTCGCGCTCCCCGCGCGCGGCCCAGGCGGCGGCGGACCAGCGCGTGGGCGGGCGATAGCCCGCGCGC
>CAZWDE010000005.1:4850-32028 GCA_964632555.1 uncultured Limibaculum sp. | reverse complement strand
GGCTCCGGCTTTGGCCGGATGATCGTCGGGGTCAGATCGGTTCCTCTCTCGTCGTCGCGGTCGCGACCGCCCGGAACCGGGACGTGGCCGTCGCCTTCCGCCTCCACCCGTCGATCAGGAGACCGATGCCAGCAGACTGGCATTGCCGCCGGCCGCGGTCGTGTCGATGCAGAGGTGCCGCTCGAGAAGATAGCGCTCGGGCGCCACGGTCTCGGTGACCAGAGGCACGATCGGCCCATCGCGCTCGGAGAGGGCGACACGCAGATCGCGCGTCCAGTCCGACCTGCCGGCCGCCGCCACCACGGCGAAACCGTCGAGGGCCTTGAGGGTCTCGCCCGAGACGACGCCGTCCAGCGCGGCGATCGGGGCGCCGGCCGCGGACAGGGCCCGCGCCATGGTCTGGGCACCGGGCGCGACCACGACCACGCCGCAGCCCGCGCCGAGCGCCTGCACGGCCTGGGCGATCGCGATCTCGGCCGTCGGGCCGAGGCAGAGCACGTTGCCGCGCGGGACGAGGCGCAGCCGGTTGCTCTCGCCCGTCGGGCCCGGCAGCGTCCGCGGCGACATGTCGATGGCCGCGGTCTCGGTCAGCGCCTTGCGGACAACGCCCCCCTCCGCGCTGATCGCGCCGCGCACGGCGTTGACGCGATCGGCGCGCGCCGCCCAGTTGCGGGTGTCGAGCCCGGCGAGCGCGCGCTCGATCGCCGCCCGGTCGACCTCCGGCCCGTCCGGCGCCGCCACGGTCTCGACCGTCCCGACCCTGCGGAACCGGGTGAGGTAGAGCGGCCCGCCGGCCTTGGGCCCGGTTCCCGACAGCCCCTCCCCGCCGAAGGGCTGGCTGCCGACGATCGCGCCGATCTGGTTGCGGTTCACATAGGCGTTCCCGACCCGGATCCGCTCGACGATATGCTCCACCCGGTCGTCGATCCGCGTGTGCAGGCCGAATGTCAGCCCGTACCGTCGGTCGTTGATCTCGTCGATGACCGTGTCGATGTGCCTGGCCTTGAAGGTGGCGACGTGCAGCACCGGACCGAAAACTTCGCGCTCCATCGCGGCGAGGCCAGGCACCTTCACGATGGCCGGCGCGACGAAGGTCCCGCCCTCCGGCGCGGACAGGGTCTTGACGAGCGTGCCGGCCTGCCGGTGCCCCTCGACATACGCCGTGATCTCGGCCTGCGCGTCGGCATCGATGACCGGCGACACATCGACATCCGTCCGCCACGGATCGCCGATCACGAGCGCGTCGAGAGCCCCCGAGAGCATGTGCATCAGCCGGTCGTGCACATCCTCCTGGACATAGAGGATGCGCAGCGCGGAGCAGCGCTGGCCGGCGGACTGGAAGGACGAGGTCAGGATGTCGCGGACCACCTGTTCCGGCAGCGCGGTCGAGTCGACGATCATCGCGTTCAGCCCGCCGGTCTCGGCGATCAGCACGGCGTCGGGTCCCGCGTTCCGGGCGAGCGCCTTGTGAACGATCCGCGCCACCTCGGTCGAGCCGGTGAAGCAGACGCCGGCGATCCGGGGATCGCTGGTGAGCGGACCGCCGACCCTCGGCCCGTCTCCCGGCAGGAGCTGCAGCGCGGCCTCCGGCAGACCCGCCTCGCGCATCATCGCGACCGCACGGGCGGCGATCAGCGGCGTCTGCTCCGCCGGCTTGGCGATGACCGCGTTGCCGCCGGCCCGCGCCGCCGCGATCTGGCCGGTGAAGATGGCCAGCGGGAAATTCCACGGGCTGATGCAGACGAAGACGCCGCGCGGGCGGCCGGGGTCCTCGTTCTCCAGGCGCTCGGCCTCGGTCGCGTAATACCGCAGAAAATCGACCGCCTCGCGCACCTCGGCGATGGCGTCGGTCAGGGTCTTGCCCGCCTCGCGCGTGGCGATCGAGATCAGTTCGGCCGTGTTCGCTTCGTAGATGTCGGCGACCGCGCGCAGCACCCCCGCCCGTTCGGCCACGGGCCTCGCCGACCACTCCCCGAACCCGGCCTCCGCCGCATCGAGGGCCGCGGCCACGTCCTCCGGCGAGGCTTCCTGCACCTCGCCGACGATGCGCGTGCGATCCGCCGGCGACACGACGTTGCGCCGCGTGCCGCGGGACGCGGGATTGCCGGCGATCATCGGGCCGGCCTGCCATGTCGTGTCGGCAAACCGCTCCCGCGCGGCCAGAAGCGGCAGGATCGAGGCCGGCTCGTTGATTGAAAAGCCCTTGGAGTTCGGTCGCGAGGGAGCGAACAGCTCGCCGGGCCGCCGGATCGCGGGGTTCGCGATCGGCTGCCCGAGTTTCCGCAACTCCGCGATCGGATCGGCGGAAATCGTCTCCGCCGGGATCTTCGGATCGACGATCTGGTTCACGAAGGACGAGTTGGCGCCGTTCTCGAGCAGCCGCCGGACGAGATAGGCCAAGAGATCCCGGTGCGCGCCGACCGGGGCGTAGATCCGGCAGCGCGTGCCCTCGGACTGCTTGACGATCTCGTGCAGCGACTCGCCCATGCCGTGGAGTCGCTGGAACTCGAAGCTGTCCTTCCGGTTGCCGGCCATGGCGATCACCGCCGCGCAGGTGTGCGCATTGTGCGTGGCGAACTGCGGATAGATCCGGTCGCGCCGGTCCATCAGCATCTGCGCACAGGCCATGTAGCTGACATCGGTGTTGTTCTTGCGCGTGAAGACCGGAAAGCGCTCAACACCCATCTCCTGCGCGCGCTTGATCTCAGTGTCCCAGTAGGCCCCCTTCACCAGCCGCACCATGATCTTGCGATCCAGGCGTGCCGCGAGATCGTAGAGTGCCTCGATCACCGGAGCGGCCCGGCGGCCATAGGCCTGGACGACCACCCCGAAGCCGTCCCAGCCGGCGAGCGCGGGATCGGAGAGCATCGCCTCGATCACGTCGAGGGACAGATCGAGGCGATCCTGCTCCTCCGCGTCGATGTTGAACCCGATGTTCGCTGTCGCTGCCTGCCGTGCGAGATCGAGCGCCCGCGGCACCAGGTCGGCCATCACCGTCGCGCGGTGCGAGTACTCGTAGCGCGGATGCAGCGCCGAGAGCTTCACCGATATTCCGGGGCTGGACCGGACATCGCCCTTGGCCTGCCTTGCGATGGCCGCGATCGCCTCGGCATAGGCCGCGTGGTAGCGCCGTGCGTCCTCGTCGGTGCGGGCCGCCTCGCCGAGCATGTCGTAGGAGTAGGTGTAGCCCTTCGTCTCGAAGTCGCGGGCGTTCGTCAGGCCCTCCTCGATCGTCTGTCCGAGAACGAACTGCCGCCCGAGGATCTTCATCGAGTGCCCGACCGCGGTGCGCACCACCGGCTCGCCCAGCCGCTTGACGAGCGCCCGGAGCGTGCGCGCCGGCCCTTTCGGGTCGTCGTCCAGCACCTTGCCCGTCAGCATCAGCGCCCAGGTCGACGCATTGACCAGCGGCGACGCGGATCGGCCGAGATGCGCGCCCCAGTTCGACGGGGCGATCTTGTCCTCGATCAGATCGTCGATCGTCTCGGCATCCGGCACGCGCAGCAGGGCTTCGGCGAGGCACATGAGGCCGACACCCTCGGCGGTCGAAAGCCCGTATTCCGCGAGAAACGCCTCCATCATCGAGGGCGAGGTTTCGTTCCGGACCCGTTGGACATAGAGCGCGCCCGTGGTCGCCGCCTTGGCGCGTTCCGCCTCCGAAAGCCTCACCTGTGCCGCCAGGGACCGAACCAGCTCCGCCTCATCGGCGAAGTAATGCTCCCGAACGCGCGCGCGCGACGATGTCTCGGGGACCCGCGTTTCGCCCGTCGTCTCGGTCATGTTCACCATCCCTCCGTACCGAAGCTTCGTTCTCGGTGTGTCGGACGGGCTCCCCCGGCAAGTGACCCTCATGAATAGTTAGTGCACGAGGGGCGTTCGGTCGACCGTGATGACGGTCCCGGGCGCGGTGGCGCGGCTCTGGCGGGGCGAGGGGCTCAAGGTACCCCACAATTAACCCAGGAAGCGCCGGCACTGGCTGCAGGCCGGCCGGTCATGAGCGATCCAACCGACCCACGCGATGGGGGCAGTCCAAGAATGCAATCAGCTTCGGGCATCGGCCTCGCCCTGTTCGGCGGCCCAGGTGCTCGCCGCCCCGACGGCAACCGGAGAGGCCGAGGGCGACACGCCGATATAGCTCTCGGTCTGCTCGACCGGGACGGCCGCACGTTGCGTCATGCGATAGAGCGCATAGAGCGCGATGGCTCCGAAGGTCGCGCCGAGCACCAGCCAGAAGGCGAACGGGCCGGCCTGCTCCATCGCCCAGCCGGTGAGCAGAGGACCGAGGATGGCCCCCATCCCGAAGGTGAACACCAGCCCTCCGGAGGCGGCCGGCATCTCGTCGCTCGACAGGTAGTCGTTGGTGTAGGCGAGAAACAGGGCATAGAGCGGCGTCGTCACCCCGCCCGCCACGAAGGCGGCCGCCAACATGGGCCCCAGGCCATCGCCCGCGATCCAGCCGAGCGCGCAGGAGGCTGCGCCGAGCGCGGCCGCGCCGAAGATCAGCCAGCGGCGGTCCATCCGGTCGGAGAGCCAGCCGACCGGGTATTGCAGGACGAGGGCGCCGGCAAACAGCATCGCCACGAAGAGGGCGATGCTGGCCGTCGTCATCCCGATCTCGGTGCCGAAGACCGCGCCCATGCCCGATTGGGTGGCGTAGATGCTGCCAAGCAGAAAGATCCCGACCGTCCCGAGCGGCGAGCCGGCAAAGAGGGCGCGGAGCGACATCGGGCGCGCGACCTCGGTGACCGGAGCCGCGGTGACGGAGAGCAGGATCGGCGCGAAGGACAGGGAAACGAGGATGGAGGCGCCGATGAAGAGGGCGGAGGTGCCCGCATCGCCCAAGGTCAGGAGGCCCTGCGCGCCGATGATGCCGAGCGTCTGGCAGATCATGTAGGCGGAAAGAACCTTGCCGCGGGTCTCGTTCGTCGCGGTGTCGTTCAGCCAGCTCTCGGCCGTCACGTAGATGCCGGACATGCAAAAGCCGACCACGACCCGCAGCAGGGTCCAGGCGACGGGGTCCGTGAGCAGCGGGAAGGAGATGAGGGCGGCCGAGATGAAGCTCCCGAGGGCGGCGAAGACGCGGACATGTCCCACCCGCCGGATCAGCATGGGCGCATAGCGCGCGCCGGACAGGAATCCCATGAAATAGCCGGAGGTGACGACAGCGAGCTCGGCCGCCGAGAACCCCTCGAGAGCGCCGCGCAGGCCGATCAGCGTGAAATGCATGCCGTTGCCGAGCATGATCAGGACGATGCCGAGCAAAAGCGCCCAGACCCCGGACAACACTTGGATCATCGGATACCTTTCTCGGAAACGAGTTCGACACTGGCCCTGGATCAGGGCCGCGCCGAACCGGAATTCTCCGGGTGGTCGGGCGCGGTGAGCGGCAGCGCGGAGCCCGCCCGAGGCTCAGGCGACGGCGCGGCGGTCACGACGAGAACCTCCGTCGAGGACCCGTGTTCGCGCGCCGGGTGCGGGCGCGCGGTGTCGTCTGTTGTCGGAGCGCATCCCGGGGCTGTCGCGGAACCGCTCGGGCCCGGGCAGCTCACGCGGCCGCGATGTAGCGACGGAGCGGTGCCGTGCTGTCGCCCGAGCCGCCACGTTCGGCCTCGAGAAAGGCGATGGCCGCGGTCTCGTGCTCGGTCAGACGGGCGAGCGCCGCACGATCGGCCACGGGCGCCATCGCCTCGAGGCGCGTGAACGCGTCGACATAGTCGGGATAGGTGCGGTGCATCTCGGCGATGACGGTCTCCCAGGCGTCGCTCTCCGATGCGGCCTGCGCGCGCCCGATCGCATGCAGCTCGGAGGCGGGCCGCGGCGCAAGGCGGTGCCGCTCGATCAGCGGGCGGACATGGGCGGCCGCGCGGCGCTCCACATCGGCGAGCAGGCGCATCTTCTCCTGCCGGTCCGGCGCGGCGAAGCGCGTGGCCATCGCCTCGAAATAGGCCTCTCCCATGATCTCCTCCTCGTAGTAGAGGAGCAGCGTCTCGAGATAACGCGGGTCGAGCAGCCCCACGCGCTCGTGCCGGAGCGGCTCGTCCCGGTCGATGGCGGCGTCGAGCTCGAGCGCGAAGCGATGCCCGGCATGAACGGCCTGCGCGACGATGCCGGGAGCCTCGCAGTCGCCGATCCGGGTAATCGTGAAGGGCAGCGGGGCCGCAGCGGCGCGGGCGAGGAGGGCGTCGTGCAGCCCGCCGCGCGGGACGCGCCCCGTCACGGCCACGATCGCCGAGCCGGGAACCCGCCGCTCGGCGCCGCCATAGGGGCAGGAGAGCGTGGCCGCCGCGCCGTCGAAGCGCTCCAGCGTGCGGTTCGTGATGATCTCGACGCCGAGGGAGACCAGCCGGCGGCGCGTGCGGGCCCCCTCGCCCGTCATGTCGGCCCAGGGAGCGGCACTGCCGCTCTCGGTCACGAAGACGACGGGGCGCCCCGCCGCCCGCAGCTTCTCCGCGATCACCGCCGCCATGTAGTAGCCCTCCTGGTCGAAGACGACCGTCGGGCCATCGGGCAGCCGATCGGCCATGATGTCGTCCGGCGTGAAGACGGCCTGTGCCGCCCCGGGGGTCGCCATCGGCACGTAGCGCGTGCCGTCGTAGCGCTCGGCGCGCCAGTCGGCGCCGGTGGCCAGCGCCACGTGATCCGGGGCGAGCTCCAGCACGTCGTCCGCGGAGAGGGAGCTCTCGAGGAAGATCTCGACATTCGCCAGCTTGTGGAGCTGCTGCACGCGGTGGTCGCGCACGCGGATGTACTCGCTCATCCCCGGCAGCCGTGCCTCGCGCGCCACGCGCCCGCCGAGCTCGCGGGTGGCCTCGGCTAGCGTGACGCGGTAGCCGCGCGCGCCGAGCGCCCGGGCGGCCTCGAGACCCGCGGGGCCGGCGCCGACCACCAGCACATGCGCGTCCGAGCCCCGCGCCGGCGCCCGCTCGGGATGCCAGCCGCGGCGCCATTCCTCGCCCATCGTGGGGTTCTGCGTGCAGCGGATCGGCACGCCCAGGCTGTCGCCCGAATAGCAGACATTGCAGCCGATGCACTCCCGGATGTCCTCGAGCCGGCCCTCCTCGATCTTCTTCGGCAGGAACGGGTCGGCGATCGAGGGCCGCGCGGCGCCGATCAGATCCACGATCCCGCGACGCACCTGGCCCGCCATCGTATCGGGCGACGTGAAGCGGCCGACGGTGACCACGGGCTTCGTCGTCGTCGATTTCACCCAGTCCATGTAGGGCTCGAGCGCGGCCTCCTTGGCGAAGCGCGAGCCGCCCATCTCGAGGCTGTAGTCCGCGATGTTGATGTCCCAGAGATCGGGCAGCTCGGCCAGCATCGCGAACATCTCGCGCCGTTCCCCCGTCTCCGGCACCCCGTCCGCGCCCGTCCTCTCCTCGGCGGAGAAGCGCACGGCGACCGCGCACACGTCGCCGACGGCGTCCTTGGTCTCCTCGATGAGCTCGCGGGTCAGCCGAACGCGGTTCTCGAGACGTCCGCCATACTCGTCGCCGCGCCGGTTGATGCGCGGATCGAGAAAGTTGGCGAGGAGGTAGGTGTGCGTGGCGTAGACATACACGATGTCGAAGCCCGCGGCCTTGGCGCGCAGCGCGGCCTTGCGGTGCCAGCGACGGAGATCGGCGATGTCGGTCCGGTCCATCTCCCGGGTCTGCCACGGGTGGCCGACGCCGTTCGGCAGGGAATGCACGTCGAGCGTGGGCAGGCGGCTGTAGGCGTTCGAGTTCCGCCGCCCGCCGAACCAGAGCTCGACGCCGGCCAATGCTCCGTGGGCGTGCACCTTCTCGGTCATGAGCGCGTGGGCGCGCACGTCGTCTTCGTCCCAGAGCGCGGCGGAGACGCCCGAGAGATCGTCGGAGGCCGGATGGATCGAGCAGTACTCGGTGCAGACGACGCCCCAGCCGCCCTCCGCCTTGACCCCGCGCATCTCGGCCAGCGTCTGCGGGCGGAGCCAGCCCATGCCGGTGCAGTGCGGCACCTGGTAAAAGCGGTTCTTCGCCGTGACCGGACCGATCCGGAGCGGCTCGAACAGGCAGTCATAGCGCGGGTCGCGGGTCATCGGGCCCTCCGGTGGTCGGCGGTCAGTCGGCGGCGATCTGGGGCAGCTCGCGGCGGAAGGGGGTCGCGTCGGTCACCGGCTCGCCGAGCTGGCGGGCGAAGCGGTGGCCGCCATAGACCGCCGCGGCGATCGTGCCGGGCCCGAGACAGTCGCCGATGCGCCGGAGCGTTCTGGGTCGGGTCCCCCGGCCCGCCGCCACGGCGTTCTCGATCGACCGGTAGAGCGCGTCCTCCGGCTCCCGCATCGTGACCATGACGACGGCGGCGGCCGGGATCTCGCGCTCGCGCCCGGTGTAGACGCAGTCGAGGGTCACGCTCCGGGTCCCGATCTCCGAGAGCCCGTGCAGCGGCACGATCTCGACGCCCATCTCCAGCAGTCGCCGCTGGATGCGCGTCTGCTCGAGCGTGTGGTGCGTCCAGTGCGACGCGTCCGCCTCGGGCGTGACCAGCGTGACCGCCCGGCCCTCGGCGCGCAGCACCTCGGCCATGATCCCGCCCATGTAGTAGTGGTCGTCGTCGAAGATCACGACCGGGCCGTCGGGCCGCGCGCCCGCCATCACGTCGTCGGGCGTCAGCACGAGCGCGTCCGCGCTGCGCGGGATCGGCGCGTGGTTCTCGCGGCCGATGCCGCTCGGGCACCAGCGCGCGCCCGTGGCGATGGCCACGTGGTCGGCGCCGAACTCCAGAACCTGCTCGGCCGTCAGCGTGCTCTCGAGATAGGTCTCGACATTCGGCATCTGCGAGATCTGCCACTCCCGATGGTCCGCCACGCGCCGCCACTGCGCCAGCCCGGGCAGCCGTGCCTCCCGGTCCACGCGCCCGCCGAGCCGGTCGGTCGCCTCGGCGAGCGTGACGTCGTAGCCGCGCTGGCCGAGGGCGCGGGCGGCCTCGAGACCGGCCGGGCCGGCGCCCACGATCAGCACATGCTCCGCCGCATGGGCCGGCGGGATGCGCTCGGGGTGCCAGCCGCGGCGCCACTCCTCGCCCATCGTCGGGTTCTGCGTGCAGCGGATGGGGGTGCTCGAGACATCGCCCGACACGCAGATGTTGCAGCCGATGCACTCCCGGATGTCCTCGATCCGGCCCTCCTCGATCTTCCTCGGCAGGAACGGGTCGGCGATCGAGGGACGCGCGGCCCCGATCATGTCGAGCCGACCCTGCCGGACGAGCGCGACCATCGCGTCGGGCGAGGTGTAGCGGCCGACGCCGACCACGGGCTTGGTCGTCACGGATTTCACCCAGGCGACGTAGTCGTCCTGGAACCCGGCATCCGCGAAGCGCGAGGTCTGGCTGTCGTGCTGCCAGTCGGAGATGTTGACGTCCCAGAGGTCGGGAAGCTCGGCGAACATCTCGACGAAATCCCGCCCCTCGCTCGCGGCCTCGATCCCGGCCGGCCCGGCCAGCTCGTCGACCGAGAAGCGCACCACGACGGCGCAGGTGTCGCCCACGGCCTCCTTCGTCTCCTCGAGGACCTCGCGGAACAGGCGCGCCCGGTTCTCGAGGCTGCCGCCATACTCGTCCGTGCGCCGGTTCCGCCGCCGCGAGAGGAAATGCATGAGGATGCTGAGATCGTGCGCGGCGTAGACGTAGATCAGGTCGAACCCCGCCCTGCGCGCCCGCCTCGCCGCGTCGACGTGCCAGCGGCGGACATCGCGGATATCCGCCCTGTCCATGGCGCGAACCTGCACCGGGTCGGGATAGTCCACGGGGCGCGCGGACGGGCCCATCGGGACATCGCGGCTGTAGCGGTTCGGCGCCGCGGCGCCGGCATAGGAGAGCTCGGCCCCCGCCAGCGCCCCATGCGCGTGGATCCGCTCGCACATCTTGGCGAAGACGGGAATGTCCCGGTCGTCCCAGAGCCGGCCCTCGACATAGGGGGAATGCTCCGAGGAATGGTGGATCTCCACCTCTTCCGTGCAGATGACGGCCCAGCCGCCCTCGGCCTTGACCCCTCGCATCTCGGCCATCGAGGAGGGGTAGGACCGGCTCATGCCGTTGCAATGGGGCACCTGGTAGAAGCGGTTCCTGGCGGTCACGGGCCCGATCTTCACCGGCTCGAAGAGGATATCGAAGCGCGGATCGCGGCCCCGGCCCGGGACAACTCTCTCGTACCGGCTCATCGGGAGGCTCCCGTCGTTCGCCCGCGCTTCGGGCCGCAGGTGGTGCAGTGTCGGTCGATGGTGGCGAGGACGGCGCGGGCCGTCGCCTCGCCGCTCAGCCAGGCGCCGGAGCAGAGCTGCATGAACGCGCCGCCCACCGCCTCGCCCGCGAAGAAGACCCGCCCGCCCACGGGCTGGGCGAGCGCCGCGCGCGCCGCATGGTGGCCCGGGACGGCCGAGGCGTAGGCGCCTCGGGTCAGGGGGTCGGCAGCCCAGCCGGTCATCAGCCCGCCCGTGATGTGCCGGCGCACGCCGGTCCCGAGCATGGCGACGAGCTCGCCCGTGGCGAAGTCGATGGCCGCGGCCTCGCCCGCGCGCGACAGCTCCCAGCCGAAAGCGCCGCCCACGAAGCCCACCAGAAGCGGCTGGCCGAAGGGCCGGGTCAGGAAGAAACAGGCCTCGGCCGGCATCTCGCCGCTCACCTTGTAGGTGAGCCAGGCGTTCTCCGAGAGGCCGAGGCTCTCGCCGTCGGTCTTCAGCGCGATCTTCGTCAGGAGGCCCATCGGCAGCCGGTCGATCGCCTCGGCCGTCCGGTCCGGCAGAGCCGGGGTGAAGCGGATCGCCCCGGCCCGCAGCACGCCGGTGGAGACGGTGACGATGCAGGCGCGGGCGCGGAGCGCGCCGGCGGGCGTCTCGACGATGACGCCGTCGCCCGACCAGTCGATGCCGGTGACCGGGGTTGCGAGGCGCAGCGGCAGACCCCGACCCGCCTCCGCCACGAGGGTGCCGAGGCCCTCGGCCACGAGGTAGTCGGTCTCGTGCTCGTCGAAGGCGTTGACGTCCCCGGTCGAGAGGTCCCGAAAATCGACGCCGTGATCCATGGGACCGATCCAGCTCTGGACGGTGCCGGTCCAGTCGAGCCCGTCCGGGATCACCGAGGCCGCGGGGAGATCGCGCCCGTCGGCCGCCTCGAGGGCCTCCTCGATCTCGCCATAGGCGCTCCAGTAGGCGCGACGCTCGGCGACGGTCGCGTGGCGGTCGCCCACATAGACGGCTTCGGAGGGATCGCTGTGGTCGAGGAGCGTGTAGCCGCGCCGTCTCGCGAGCTCGGTGATCGCGAGATCGCCCGGCCCCTGCAGCCACGCGCAGCCATGGTCGAAGGGGAGGCCGAGGCGAACGCTCTCCGTGAAGGCGCGCCCGCCGATCCGGTCGGCCGCCTCCAGCACGGCGACCGACCTGCCGGCTGCGGCCAACACGCGGGCCGCCGCGATCCCCGCGGCACCGGCGCCGACCACGACCACGTCGGGGTCCGAGGGCAGCGCGCCCCGGGCGGCCGATCCGGTGCCCGCGGCCAGTATCCCGGCGAGCACGGCGCGGCGCGACGGGGCCGTCACGCGCCGGCTCCCGCGCTCGGCTGCGAGCGGGGATCCGGGTCGTCGGTCTCTCCCGGCCAGGTCGCGAACGCACTGGGGAACACCAGTCGGAGAAAGCTGTGGATCTGCGCCTTGGCCGTCCGCCGGTCGAGCCATGCGGGATAGAGCATGATGCTGAGCCAGAGACCGTCGGCCAGGCTCTCGAGGTTGCCCGCCACATGCCCCGCATCGAGGGCCACGCCCTCGCGCTCGGCGAGCGCGGCGCAGAGCCGGGTCACGGTCCCGGTCCGCTCCGCGTCGAAACGCGCGATCTTCTCGCGGTAGACATCGCGGTGCCGCGCCTCGCCGAAAAAGGCGAACCAGACCGCGATGTGCGTGTGGTTGCAGGTGCTCGGGTGAAAATGCGCGTCCATCACCGCGGCGAGCTTCGCCGCCGGATCGCGCGCCCCGGCGAGGCCCTCCGTCCAGCGTTTGCGGTGTTCCTCGGCCAGGTGGACGAGCGTCTCCTGCAGCAGGTTCTCCTTGCTCCGGAAGTGGAAGCTGACGAGGCCCATCGACAGATCGGCGCGACGCCCGACCTCCCCGAGCGTGGTGCCGGTCAACCCGTTCTCGGCGATGCAGTCATAGGTCGCTTCGATCAGCTGCCGGCGGCGTGTCGCGCGCGAGGCCGTGCGCGGGCGCTTGAGCCCGAGGGTCGTCGACATGAATGCCCCCTTCAGTCGGTGTCGAGCAGGACCATGGCGCCGTCGGTCCAGGTGAGCCAGACCGGGCGCCCCTTGTCCGCCTCGCCCAGCCAGCCGTTCACGTGGTTCTGCGCGGAGACGGCCACGGGCTTCTCCATGCCGGGCAGCCGGACGAAGAAATGGCTGCGCTCGCCGAGATACGCCGTCTCGTGAAGCGTCCCCTCGACGATGTGCCCGCCGGTCTCGGGCCGCTCGGACGAGAGCAGGATCTTCTCGGGCCGGATCGCCACGCAGACCCGACCGCCCGAGGCGAGACCGGAGCGCGAGGCGGGCGCCGAGAGCGCGCCGAGACCCTCGACCTCGAGATCCGCGCGGCCGTTCACGCGGCGCCCCACCGTGGCCTCGAAGAAGTTCATGGTGCCGATGAAGGAGGCGACCTCGCGCGTCCTCGGCCGCTCGTAGAGCCCGCTCGGCGTGTCGATCTGGAGCGCGCGCCCGCCCGCCATCACGGCGATGCGGTCCGAGAGCGTGAGCGCCTCCTCCTGGTCATGCGTGACGAAGACGAAGGTGACGCCGACCGTGCGCTGGAGGGCCCGCAGCTCGAGCTGCATCTGCTCGCGGAGCTGCTTGTCGAGGGCGCCCAGCGGCTCGTCGAGCAGCAGCACCTTCGGCCGCAGGATCAGGGCGCGCGCGAGCGCCACGCGCTGGCGCTGGCCGCCGGAGAGCTGGTTGGCGCGGCGGTTGCCATAGCCGGGCAGCTTGATGAGCTCGAGCATCTCGTCGACCATGCGGTCGCGTTCGGCCCGCGAGAGGCGGCGCTTGCGCAGCCCGTAGGCGATGTTGTCCCGCACGTTCAGGTGCGGAAAGATCGCATAGCTCTGGAAGACCATGTTGACCGGCCGGTGATGCGGCGGCACGGCGGACATCGGCTGGCCGTCGATGTAGATCTCGCCCTCGGTCGGCCCCTCGAAACCCGCCAGCATGCGCAGCAGCGTGGTCTTGCCGCAGCCCGACGGGCCGAGCAGCGAGAAGAACTCGCCATGCCCGATCTCGGCATCGACCCCGTCGACCGCGCGCACGGCGCCGAAGCGTTTCGAGACGTTGCGGATGGCGATGCAGGGCTCGGCGGTCATGCGTCGTCCTCCCGGATGGAGCCGCCCGCGCGCGGGCGCGCGAGCCAGAGGCTCGCGAAGACCAGCACGAAGGAGAGGGCGATGATGATGGTCGACAGCGCAAGGACGCTCGGCAGCTTCTCGGGAAACCGCAGCTGGTTCCAGATGTAGATCGGCAGCGTCGGCTCGGTGCCGGAGAGGAAGAACGCGATGATGAACTCGTCGAACGAGATCGTGAAGGTGAGCATCAGGCTCGCGAGGATGCCCGGGAACACCATCGGGAAGGTGACGCGCCAGAAGGTCCACCAGCCGTTCTCGCCGAGATCGGCCGAGGCCTCCTCGATCGCGGCGTCGAACCCCTCGAAACGCGGGATGAGCGTCGCGATCGCGAAGGGCGTGCAGACCAGCACGTGCCCGAGCCCCACGGTGAAGAGCGAGAGCGAGATGCCGAGACGGTTGAGCAGGATCAGGAGCGCCACGCCGAAGATGATCAGCGGCACGACGAGCGGCAGCATCATGAAGCCGAGGATCGCCCCCCGCCCCGGCATCCGGTGGCGCGTGAAGGCCTTCGCCGCGAAGACGCCGAGACCGGTGCTGATCGCCGCGACCACCGCGCCCAGCAGCACGCTGTTCCAGAGCGCGGCCCACATCGGCGCGAGGTCCCAGAGCTCGGCGTACCACTCGGTCGTGAAGCCCCTCAGCGGAAAGGCGATGTAGGTCGCCGCGTTGAACGAGAAGAGCGGGAGCAGGAGGAGCGGCGCGTAGAGGACCGCGATGAAGATCCAGGCATAGAGCCTGAGCGCCGGGTGGGCCCGCCCGCCGACGGCCGGGGCGGTCATGACCGCGCTCCGAAGACGGCGCGGCTCGTCAGCTTGGCCACCACGAAGATCGCGGTCACCGACAGCATCATGACGATGGCCAGCGCCGAGCCCATGGGCCAGTTGTTCGCCGCGCCGAACTGGAGCTGGATCAGATTGCCGATCATCAGCCCGTCGGGCCCGCCGAGAAGCGCGGGCGTCACGTAATCGCCCACCGTGGGGATGAAGATGAGGAGGGACGCCGCGATCACGCCGGGCATCGAGAGCGGCAGGGTGATCCGGAGGAACCGCGCCCAGGGCCCGTCGCCGAGATCGGTCGCGGCCTCGAGGAGCTTCCGGTCGATCTTCTCGAGGCTGACGTAGATCGGCAGGATGGCGAAGGCGGCCCAGGCGTGGGTGAGCGTGATCACCACGGCGGTCTGGCTGTAGAGCAGGAACTCCAGCGGCGCGTCGATCAGCCCGATGCCGGTCAGGCTCGCGTTGATCATGCCGTTGTAGCCGAGCACGATCTTCCACGCGAAGACGCGCAGGAGGTAGCTCGTCCAGAACGGCAGCGTCATCAGGATGAGCCAGAGGGTCTTGTGCCGCTCCACGTGGAAGGCGACGTAGTAGGCCATCGGATAGCAGAGGACGACCGTCGTCGCGGTCGCCGCCGCGGAGATCCAGAGCGAGCGCTCGAGCAGGGCGCCGTAGATCGGCTGGGTCGCGATCGCGGTGTAATTGGAGAGCGACAGTGTGGTGTCGAACTCGAACCCCGCGGGGCGCCAGAAGCTCATGACGACGAGCACGGCGAAGGGCAGCGCGACGCCGGCGATCATCACCAGCAGCGCGGGCGCGACGAGCGCGTAGCCGCGCAGCACCTCGTAGCGCTGGAGGAGACTGACGAGGCGGCCGGGGCGGGCAAACCCCAGCGCGGCGTAGGTTCGCGACTGCGCGGACGGCGCCGGTGCGGCGGCTTCGGTCATCGGCATCTCCTCTCGAACGCGGGAAGGCCGGGGCGGCGCGCGTCACCCTTGCCGGCAGCGAGGCGGCTCAGAAGCCGGCCTTGATCTGCTCGAAGAGCGCGTTCATCCGGCTCTCCCATTCCTGCGACTGCGGGATCTGGAAGTGGCCGGCCGAAAGGATCTCGAAGGGCTTGTCGCTGAGGCCCAGCTCCGCGAGCTTCTCCGGCGTGAACTGGTCGAACGATTTCTTGTTGGAATGGCCGTAGCCATAGTCGTTGATCATGAACTTGCCGGACTCGACGCTGAGCAGCGAGTCGATCACGTCGTAGGCGCGGTCGAGGTTGGGCGCGTCCTTGTGGATCATCGGGCCGCAGACCCAGGTGAGGGCGCCTTCCTTCACCTTCGCGAACTTTGCCGGCACGCCCTGGGACTGCAGGCTCACGGCCGTCTCGTTCCACGTCATCGCGGCGGCGAGCTCGCCCGAGGCCAGCGCCTGCTCCACGGAGGTGGTGTCATCGGTGTACATCCGCACATGCGGGCGCTGCTCGCGCATCACGGCTGCGATCGTCTCGAAGGCCGCGTCGGTGTGGATCTCCTCGAACGGGACGCCGGCCTTGATGGCGCCGCACCACCACGCGTCGGCGCCCGAGGCGAAACAGGCGTAGCGTCCGGAATACTTCGGATTCCAGAGCATGTCCCACGACTCGTCGGCCCCTTCGAGGTCGTAGATGTCGGTGCGGTAGGTGACCGAGGTCTGCCCCCAGTCGAACGGCGCCATCCAGGGCTTGCCGTCGACCACGTTGCCCGGGAGGTTCACGAGCTCCGGCATCACGTCGGGCCAGTTCGAAAGCCGCGACGTGTCGAGCGGCTGGAAGAGGCCCGACGCGATCCAGCGCGGCACCCCCTGGTTGCAGGGATGCGAGACGTCCACGACGAAGCCCGCGCGCATCTTGGTCAGCGCCTCCTCCGAGCCGCCGAAGGTCGTGAAGTTGGGCAGCTCGCCGTTCTTGGCCTCGTAGGGACCGAAGAGCTCGGGGATGTCGTAGCCGCCCCAGGTGAAGAAGGTGGCCTGGTCCTCGGCCGCGGCGCGCGCCATCCGGGTCGGCACGGGGACCGTCGCCATCACCACGCCGAGCCCGAGCAGCGAGCGGTTGAAGGCACGGCGGCTCAGCCCGCCCGTGCGCACGGCATTCATCTGATCCACGACGTCCATCTTTCGGACTCTCCTGCGCTGTTGTGATGCACCCTGTCGTCGTCGCCTTCCGCGTCTTGTCGACCGCTCGGGGGTGTCTCCGCACTCCACTGAATGGCCGTTCAATCAATGAGGCATTGACATCCGCGCCCGGTCAAGCACGAGATGCATCAAAGGATGTGCAGAGTTGCCGCCCGAGGATCGTTTCTTGCGACATATGCGGGCGAGTGATCACGATATGTGCAAATCGGGAGGCGGGCGATGGCGGAGACGGCGGGCATCATCCTTGTGCCGCATTCGGACAGTTCGGGGACTGGACTGACCGAATGGGAGGCGATGGACCCTGATTCGCTGGTGTCCGGCACCCCGATCCAGCGGGGCTGGCTCGCCGACGAGAATGCGGCGACGGGATATCTCGCCGGGGTGTGGGACTGCACCGCGTTCGTCGATACGGCCGGAGGCTACGGCGTCGACGAGTTCATGCTCCTGCTCGAGGGCACGGTCATCGTGAAGCTGCCCGACGGCGGCGAGGTGACGGTCGAGGCGGGAGAGGCCTTCGTGATCCCCAAGGGCTTCGAGTGCCAGTGGTCGCAGCCCGGCTATGTCCGCAAGGTCTTCATGATCGTCGACGATCCGGTTCCCGAGGGCCCGGCCAACCCCTCGCTCGAGCGGATCACCAAGCCCCCGCTCGCCGGCGCGGCGCCGAACGGCGCGGTCGAGACCGTGCGGACCGATTTCGAGAACGCCACGGGCAGGATGGCGGTCTCGGTGCGCGCCCATGCGGGCGGACAGAGCGGCGAGACGGCGACGGCGGCGCACGAACTGTTCCACGTGCTCGAGGGCCGCGTCGCGCTCGCGAGCGGCGGCACGGAGACCGCCTTCGGCCCGGGGGAAACCGGATACATCCGCGCCGGCACACGGCTCTCGCGCCGCCACGCTCCCGGCACCCGGATTCTCGAGGCCCGCTACGCGCCCTGACCCGGCGACGCGCCCGCGGGAGCGGGTGCCACGTCCTCCCAGCAGGTGAAGACCGGGTCGCGCACGATCGCCATCACCCGGGCGTGCAGGCGCGTGGTCGGCTGCGCCCGTTCCTCGATGCAGGCATACGCGGCGTCCGACTGGGCGCGATCGCGGAAGCTCATCACGGTGCAGAAGCGATGCGGACGCGCGGCGTCGGTGTCGAGCGGCGTCTCGGCGCGGCGCTCCGCCAGCGGGCTCATCGCGACGACGAGATCCGCGGTGACGAGATCCGTCGCAAGTGCGGCCCAGGCGGTCGCGAAGGCCTCCCGCGTCGCGCCGGGCGCGAGGTCGAAGGTGCTCAGCATGTGGAACACGCCGCGCCCTATCGCCCGGCGGCGCAGTCGGCCGCCACCTCGGCCACGGCATCCTCGATGATGTCGAACATCGCGTCGATCTCGGCCTCGGTGATGATCAGCGGCGGCGAGAAGACGCACATGTTGATCAGCGGGCGCACGATGAGCCCGCGCGCCTCGCAGGCCGTGTCGAGCCGCGCGCCGAGGTCGCGCTGGACGCCGAGCGGCGTGGCGCGCCCCGCCTCGGTCAGCCCCTCGAGGCAGCCGAGGAGCCCCATGCCGCGCACGTCCCCGATGATGGGGGACGCGCCGAGCGCGCGCAGCCGCGCCTGGAAGCGCGGCGAGACCCGGCGCACATGGCCGAGCAGGTCCTCGCGCTCGATGATGTCCATGTTGGCGAGCGCGGCGGCGCACGCCACCGGGTGCGCGGAGTACGTGTAGCCGTTGAGGAAGAGCACGTCGTGGTCCGCGCCGGTCATGCGCTCCAGCACCCGGTCGGAGATGATGCAGGCCCCGAGCGGCTGGTATCCCGAGGTCAGCCCCTTGGCGCAGCAGATGAAATCGGGCTCGATCCCGAAAACCTCCTCGGACGCGAACCAGTGGCCGAGCCGGCCGAAGGCGGTGACCACCTCGTCGGAGACATAGAGGATGTCGTGGCGGCGGCAGACCTCGAGCGTGCGCGCGTGATACCCTGCGGGCGGGACGATCACGCCGCCCGAGCAGAGGATCGGCTCGGCGATGAAGGCGCCCACGCGCTCCGGGCCAATCGCGGCGATCGCGCGCTCGAGATCGGCCACCTTCGCGTCGCACCAGTCCGCCACGCTCATTCCCTCGGGCCGGATGAAGGGGTTCACGTCCGGCAGCATGTGGACAAGCGCGTCCGCCCGGTCGAAATGGCTGCGGTCGCGCTCCTTGCCGGTCACGCTGGCGGAGAGATAGGTCGAGCCGTGATAGCCCTTCTCGCGCGCGATCACGACCTTCTTCTCCGGCCGCCCGAGGCGGTTGTTGAGGAAATGCATGGTGCGCAGCGCCGTCTCGACCGCGGTCGAGCCGCCGCTGGTGAACTGCACCGTGTTGAGCGCGCCCGGTGCGAGACGGGCCAGCCGTTCGGCCAGCTGCGCGCCCGGCGCATGCGCCATTGCCCAGGGCGAGGCGTAGGGGAGCCGCATGGCCTGCTCGGCGATCGCCTCGGCGATCTCGCGACGGCCGTAGCCGACATTGACGCACCACATCCCGCCCGGCCCGTCGATCAGCCGCCGGCCCTGCTCGTCGATCAGGTGGATGCCCTCGCCCCGGACGATCACGTGCCGATCCGCCTCGCGCCACCGGGCCAGCCCCTCCCACGGGTGCAGATGATGGCGCCGGTCCGCTTCGGCCGTGGCCGAGCCGCCCTGGGTCGGGATCTCCGGCAGTCCTTCCGGGCTCATCGCCGCGTCTCCTGTTTCGCCCGCCGCGTGACGGCTTTCGAATCGCCGCCGACAACGGTATTATTGAATCGACGTTCAACAAGGGAAAGATGGAGCGGGCCATGCGGGACGACACGGCCGAGCGGGACATCGCCGTGCCGGCGGACTGGGATCGCCGCGGCCTGCCGGCATGGACCTACCACAGCGACGCGCTGACCGAGCTCGAGAAGACCGAGCTTTTCCGCACCCACTGGCAGATCGCGGCCCATGTCTCGGACCTGCCCGAGCCGGGCGACTTCCTCGCCTTCGATGCGGTGGGCGAGCGCGCGCTCGTCCTGAGAGGGCGCGACGGCGTGGTGCGCGGGTTTCACAACATCTGCCGCCACCGCGGGTCGCGCGTGGTCGCCGAGGAGCGGGGACGGTGCCGAAGCGCGATCGTCTGCCCGTTCCACGGCTGGGTCTACAATCTCGACGGCACGCTGAGGGGTGCGGCGAGGCCCGACACCTTCGACGATCTCGACCGGGTCGAGCACGGTCTCCTGCCGATCGAGACGGAGGTGTGGAACGGTTTCGTCTTCGTGCGCTTCGCCCCCGGGCCGCAGCCGGCGGTCGCCGATCTCTTCGCGCCCTTCGCCGAGGAGATGGCGGCCTATCGCATGGCCGAGGTGATGCCGGCGGACGACGGGATCTGGACCGACGTCTCGCCGGTCAACTGGAAATCGGTGCGCGACGTCGACAACGAGGGCTACCATGTGGCCATGGCCCACCCGGCGCTGCAGGATCTCTACGGCCACGACTATGTCGACGAGCCCTTCGTCGACGGCGTGAGCCGCACCCTCGGCCGCTTCGCCCGCGACGGGCGGCGACGCTGGAGCGTGCGCCATTACGCGCGCCTCTCGACCCCGCGTCCCGAGATGCCCGAGGCGCTGCGAGAGGCCTGGCCCTACTGGGGCCTCTTCCCGAATTCGGTCATCGCGGCGACGCCCGAGAGCGTGCAGTTCTACCAGGAGTTTCCGCTCTCCACCCACGAGACGATGCTGCGCGGCGCGGTCTACCGCTACCCGGACGAGACGCGCCGGCAACGCGCGGCGCGCTATCTCGCGGCGCGGATCGACCGCGAGACGATCGCCGAGGACGTGCAGCTCACCATCTGGTCCAACGAGGCGATGGCCTCGCCGGCCTTCGAGGGCTTCGTCCTGTCGGATCTCGAATACGGCGTGCGCAGCCATCACGATCATCTGCGCGCGGTGCTGCCGGTCGTGACGCTCGACGAGCCCCCGGCCGAGGACGCGGTCGCCCGCGTCAATGCCGCGATGCGGGCGGGCTGAGCCGTGCGCCGGCTAGCCGCGCAGCCCGCCCTCCGGCGTGAAATGCCGCGGGAAGAGCGTGCCGAGCATGCCGAGCGCGATGTCGAGCGCCGCCCGGCGGGAGAGGCCGGCGTTGCCGAGCATCAGCCGCAGCCACAGGCCCTCCTCCATCGCGTAGATCGCCATCGCCGTCCGGCGCGCGTCGTAGCCGTACCCGCCTTCGGCATCCAGCGCCTCGCAGAGCGAGGTGAAGGCCTCGAGCAGCGCATCGTCCCGGGCCCAGCAGAGGTCGCGGTACTCGGGCCGGGCGCCCGACTCGGCGAAGAAGGCGAACCACGCGGCCAGCTTCTCGGGGGCGCAGACCGCCTCGGAGAGATCCGCGCACAGGAGCGCGCGCAGCCGCTCCGCGGGGGCCGGCCCCGCCGCCGCCAGACCTTCCCGCCATGTCGCGTCGTACTCGGCCGACAGACGCGTGAGCGTGGCCAGGAGAAGCCGGTCCTTGCTCTCGAAATGGAAGTTCACGATGCCGCGCGAGAGGCCGGCGACGCTTGCGACATCGGCCAGCGTGGTTTGAGCGAGGCCGCGGCGCGCCAGCACCACGAGCGTCGCGTCCATCAGCTGCTCGCGCCGCGCCGCTTTCGGCTCGCGTCGCCGGCGCCCGCCCGCCGCTGCATTCGCCGGCGTCATCTCGCCTCCGCGATGTCTGTCGGGCATCGCTATGCCGGCATCGCACCATGAAGGCAATCGCCGCCAACACGATCACCGACGCCGAGGCCTGGGCCGATCTGCGCCAGCCGCTCGGCGTGCCGGATTCGGGGCTCCGGCGCTACGCCGCGGCGATGCATCTGCACGAGCGGGGGCTGATCGACGGCGCGACGCTGGAGCGTTACCGCATCTGCTGCCGGACCGACGCGGAGGATCCGGCGTCGGTGACGGAGGTTGCGCTGGCACTGACGCGGGCGTGAGGCTCGGGGCGCGCGCCGACAGGGAGGGACAGCATGGGTCAGGACCGCGGCGAGCTCTACGACGGCGGCCATGTCGCCTTCCTCGAGAAGCTCTGGGGCGTCGGCTACCTGTCGCCGGGCGGCGCGGCGGAAGTGGCGCGCGTGCTCGACGGCCTCGACCTCGCGGGCGCGACGGTGGTCGACATCGGCTGCGGCGCGGGCGGGATCACCGTCTCGCTGGCGCGGGACTACGGCGCCGCGCGGGTGATCGGGCTCGATGTCGAGGCGACCGTCTGCGCGGCCGCGCGCGCCGCGGCCGAGGCGGCCGGCGTCGCCGACCGTGTCGAGATCCGGCGGGTCGAGCCGGGCCCCATGCCGCTGGCCGACGGGTCGGCCGATCTCGTCTTCTCCAAGGACTCGATCGTCCACATCGCCGACAAGCACGCGCTCGCGCGGGACGTTCTGCGGGTCCTGCGCCCCGGAGGCTGGTTCGCGGCGTCGGATTGGCTGATCGGCCATGACGGCGCGCCCTCCCCCGAGATGGCGGCCTACATCGCGGCCGAGGATCTCGATTTCCGGATGGCGTCACCCGACCGCTACCGCGAGGCGCTCGAAGAGGCCGGGTTCACCGATATCCGCCTCGTCGACCGCAATCCCTGGTACCGACAGCAGGCCAGAGCGGAGCTTGCGCGTCTCGAGGGGCCGGAACGGCCCGAGTTCGAGGCGCTCCTGCCCGCGGGCGAGCTCGAGGGCCAGCTCACGACCTGGCGCCGGATGATCGGGGTGCTCGACACCGGCGAGCACTGCCCGCATCATCTGCGCGCGCGGAAGCCCTGACCCGCCCAAGCGAGCGCCGGCCGGCGCCGCGTATGAGGCCGGTCCGCGTCGTGACGGTGATGGTCGTGGTCATCGATCTCCGCAGCCGAGACCTGCTCCCCCTCCGGCCCGCCCGCTGGCAAAGCCCTCTTGGATGCGCACGCGAGCCGCACGCATCGGCGATGCGCCAGGCCCCTCCGTGCGGAAATTCGGGGCCATCGGCGCGACCCGGTCGGGGATCTTCGGGCCGCCGATCGAGAGCAGGACCGGGAAAGGCGCGGCGGTCGGTCGTCGCGGACCCGCGGCGGGGAGGCACGAACGACGGCCGGTTCGACCATGCGGACACGCGGCACGGCGACGAGCCGCGGTGCATCCGCCCGAACGCCCACGTCCATGCCGCGGCAGCTGATGACCGCGATGCCATCGCGGCGATGGCATCCGTCGACGGTCACCGCGGCAGAGCGGCGAAGGTCCGCGCGGCCGCGCCGCGAGCGAGCGTCGCGAGCGCGATCGTCGTGGCCGTGAGCCTCGTGTCCCCGAGCCTGATCGCGGCCGGGCGCGGGCGCCTCGGGATTGCGCTGGTCATCGGCGCCGAGCGCGACCGCGGCCACGGGCGGCTGGATCGCGCCCTGCCGAGGGAGCGCGAAAGCGGCGGCCATGATCACGAGGGACCGCGGCAGGGCGTGCTCGCCCGGTGCACCCCGCGCGATAGACCGTTCCGCGCACCCGCCAGCCTCCGCGCCGTCACGCCGATCGGTCGGCCGGCTGCGGCCGGTTCTCCACGCCGGCCGAAAGCGTCACGGCGCGCAGACGCAGGGCGTTGGCGATGACCGAGACCGAGGAGAGGCTCATCGCCGCCGCGGCGATCATCGGCGAGAGGAGCACGCCCATCACGGGGTAGAGGACGCCCGCCGCCACCGGCACGCCGGCGGCGTTGTAGGCGAAGGCGAAGACGAGGTTCTGCCGGATGTTCGCCATCGTCGCCTGCGCGAGCCGGCGGGCGCGCACGAGCCCCGTGAGATCGCCCTGGACGAGCGTGATGCCCGCGCTCTCCAGAGCGACGTCGGCGCCCGTGCCCATGGCGATGCCCACATCCGCCGCCGCCAGCGCGGGGGCGTCGTTCACGCCGTCGCCGGCCATGGCGACGAGCCCGCCCGCGCCACGCAGCTCGGCCACGAGCTCGGCCTTGGCCTCGGGGCTGACGCCGGCGCGCACCTCGTCGATGCCGAGCTCGCGGGCCACCGCCTCGGCCGTGCGCAGGCTGTCGCCGGTCGCCATGACGATGCGGAGCCCGGCCTCGTGCAGCGCGCGGATGGCGTCGGGCGTCGTCGCCTTCACACGGTCGGCCACGGCCACGAGGCCGGCGACGCGGCCGTCGACGGCGACGAACATCGCCGTCTTGCCCTCGCCCTGCAGCGCCTCGGCCCGTGCACCCATGGCGCCGAGGTCGAGGCCCTGCATCATCGACGCGTTGCCGAGCATCGCCGCGCGCCCGCCGACGCGGCCCCTCACGCCCTTCCCCGTGACGGCCTCGAAATCCGTCGCCTCCTCGAGGTCGAGCCCGCGCTCGCGCGCGCCGGCGAGGATCGCCTCGGCCAGCGGGTGCTCGGAGCCGCGTTCGAGCGCGGCGGCGAGCGCGAGGAGCGCGTCCTCGGCCATGCCCTCGGCCTCCACGTCCGTCAGGCGCGGGCGGCCCTCGGTCAGCGTGCCGGTCTTGTCGACGATGAGGGTGGAGGCTCTGGCGAAGCGCTCCAGCGCCTCGGCGTCGCGGATCAGCACGCCGGCCTGCGCCCCGCGCCCGCTGGCCACCATGATCGACATCGGCGTCGCGAGCCCGAGCGCGCAGGGGCAGGCGATGATGAGCACGCTGACCGCCGCGACGAGCGCATGGGAGAGCGCCGGCTCCGGGCCGACGGCCAGCCAGGCGACGAAGGCCAGCGCTGCGATCGCGACCACCGCGGGCACGAAGATGCCGGCCACCCGGTCGGCGAGCGCCTGGATCGGCGCGCGGCTGCGCTGCGCCCTCGCGACGAGATCGACGATGCGCGACAGCGTGCTCTCGGCGCCGACCGCCTCGGCCCGCATGACGAAGCTGCCGGCCTTGTTGAGCGTGCCGCCGGTGACGGCGTCGCCTGCGGTCTTCTCCACGGGCACGGGCTCGCCGGTCAGCATGCTCTCGTCGACCGAGGATCGGCCCTCGGTCACGGTGCCGTCCACCGGCACGCTCTCGCCGGGGCGCACGCGCAGCCGGTCGCCTTTCGCCACGGCGTCGAGCTCCACGTCCTCCTCGCCGTCCTCGGTGATGCGCCGGGCGGTCTTCGGCGCGAGGTTCAGGAGCGCGCGGATCGCGTCGCCGGTCTTCTCGCGCGCCCGCAGTTCCATCACCTGGCCGACCAGCACCAGCACGATGATGACGGCGGCCGCCTCGAAATAGACCGGCGGCACGCCCTTCTCGACCATCGAGGCGGGCAGCAGGCCCGGCGCCAGGATCGCCGCCCAGCTGAAGGCGAAGGCCGCGCCCGTGCCGATGGCGATCAGCGTCCACATGTTGGGCGCGCGGTTCGCGATGGACGCCCAGCCGCGCCGGAAGAACGGCGCGCCGACCCAGGCGACCACCGGCGTCGTCAGCGCCGCCTGCAGCAACAGGTGCGGCCATGCGCCGAGCCAGGCCTCGAACGGGATGCCGAGATGGCTGCCCATCTCCAGAACGAAGACGGCAGCGGCGAGCGGGGCGCCGATCCGGAGCCGGCGCGCGAAGTCGACGAGCTCCGGGTTCGGCCCGGCATCGGCGCTGGGGGTCATCGGCTCCAGCGCCATGCCGCAGATCGGGCAGTCGCCGGGCTCGTCGCGCACGATCTCGGGGTCCATCGGGCAGGTGTACTGCGTGCCCTGGGGCATCGGCTCGGGCGCCGGACGGTCGCCGAGGACGCCCTCGGGGTCGGCCTCGAAGCGTTCCTGGCAGCGGGGCGAGCAGAAATAGAACCGCTCGCCCGAATGCTGTGCCGTGTGCGCGGCGGTCGCGCGCTCGACGGTCATGCCGCAGACGGGGTCCTCCGCGGTGCGCCAGCCCTCGGGGTCGGCGGCAAATCGCTCCCGGCAGCGCTCCGAGCAGAAGCGATAGACCTGCCCGTCATGCGCCAGCGTCG
This sequence comes from uncultured Limibaculum sp., assembly GCA_964632555.1. Taxonomy (GTDB): domain Bacteria; phylum Pseudomonadota; class Alphaproteobacteria; order Rhodobacterales; family Rhodobacteraceae; genus Thermohalobaculum. The sequence continues at coordinate 6,820 of CAZWDE010000005.1, read as the reverse complement.
GCGTGCCCGTGTCCGCGCCCGCGTCGAGGGTCATCCCGCAGACCGGGTCGCGGGTGACGGCTCCGGCGGTCGTTCGCGCGTCGTCCGGCATGCTGCCTCCTCTCGTCCCACCGGTTCCCGAGATGGGGCTTCCAGCAACTGGAAGGTCAAGGCCCGTCATCGCCGGCGTTCGCCCTCGGTCCTCCGGTTGCCGGAAGCGCTCGGAGGCGGATCGGACCGGGAGGTGACGCCATGACACGCCCAGACGCGATCCGGTGGTCATCGTCGGCTCCGGAGGTATCGGTGCCTCCGGAGATCGCGACCGGACCGCGTGACCGCACCCCACCTGCGCCCCTGCCGCGGCCCTCGGCAGGGATGGTTCCGGCAGACGGATGTCAGCGGAGGGAGCGGCTCCGACCGGCGCGCTCGCCGGACGCGGCTTCCGCAGCGCGGCGCGCCGAGCCGGCGGCGACGTCGCGAGGTCCGCGATCGGGGCTCGCGCGGCTGGACCCGAGCCGCGGGCGGGGTGAACCCTTTCGCGCCGACGGGGCACCCACCCTGCAAACCCGGAGATTGCCGATGTCACCTCTCGTCACGCTCGTCTGCCTGCTCGCCACGCTCGTCGCGTCCCTGCCGGCCGCCGCCGGGGAGCGCCTCGCGCTCGTCATCGGCAACGCCGCGTACCGCAATGTCCCGGCGCTCGCCAACCCGGCCAACGACGCGCGGCTGATGGCGCGCACCCTGCGCGCGGCGGGCTTCCGCGTCAGCGTCGTTCTGGATGCCGATCGCCCGGCGCTCCGGGGCGCGGTCGAGCGCTTCGGGCGAGACCTCGCCGCCACCCGCCCCGGCGCGCTCGCGCTCGTCTACTTCGCCGGACACGGCGTGCGGAGCGACGGGTTCAACTACCTCCTGCCCGTCGATGTCGACATCCGCTCGGAGGCGGACATCGCCCGCGAGGCGGTGGCGGCGGAGTGGGTGCTCCAGCGCATCGAGGCGCCGGGCGTCACCCACCTCCTCGTGCTCGACGCGTGCCGCAACAACCCCTTCGACGGCCGCGGGTCGGGCTCGATCCCCGAGCTCGGGGACGGGCTCGCCCGGATGACGCCGCGACGCGGGTCGCTGATCGCCTACGCCACCGGCCCGGGCGAGGTCGCGCTGGACGGGGCGGGCGATCACAGCCCCTACGCCGCCGCGCTCGCCCGGGCGATCGGGACCCCGGGCCTCACGGTGGAGGAGATCTTCGCGCAGGTCCGCCGCCGGGTGGAGACCGCGACCGGTGGCGGTCAGGTGCCGTGGGAGCGCTCGTCGCTCGACGCCGCGGTCTCCCTGCGGCCGGGCGCGTCTGCCGCCGCCATCGCCCCGTCCGAGGACGACCGGTCGGAGGGGTGGCGGCTCGGACTGTCCGTCACCTTCCGGCCGGGGCGCTGGGGCGGTGGCGCACGGGGCGGCTGCGGCACGGTCTACCGCTACGACCCCGTTCGCGTCCCGCCGGCGGGAGGGCCGACGCGCCATGTGCGCTCGGTCTCGGGCGGCGCGCCTGTCGGCCTCGCACTCTCGGCACGCCTGGTCGAGCGGGGCACCGAGCTGAGCATCGTGCCGGTCTCGGCCGCGTCCTCGGGCCGCGAGGTCACCGTTCGGCTCGCCGATCTCGCACCGGGACGCGACCATGCCGTCCACACCGACGCCCGGCACCCGGACCTCTTCGGTTGCGGCGCGATGACGATCTATCTGAGCCGCGAGGACTGAGATCAGGGGGCCACGTCGTCGCGCGCGGTCGGTCCTGCGCGCCGCCGGCCCGATCGCAACGCCGACCGTGCCGGCCCGTCGGGGCGCTGCGCAGGAAGGCGGCGCTGAGCGTGTGGCGCGCCGTGATCCCGGTCCATCTCGACACAGCGGGGCGGGACAACGCCCGCCGCCGGCGAGCCATCCACTGCCGCCGGACCGATGCGACATCGGCCGATAGGGATTTGGCCGGCCCCCGCCGGATCGAT
>CAZWDE010000005.1:0-4750 GCA_964632555.1 uncultured Limibaculum sp. | reverse complement strand
CCGGACCGATGCGACATCGGCCGATAGGGATTTGGCCGGCCCCCGCCGGATCGATGGTCGATATCCGCGACCGGCACCCCCGTCGGCGTGCTCGGTCCGGTCGGGCCGGCCTTCAGGCGATCCCCACGAGCCCGAGCACGCGCTGGCCGAACCAGGTGCCGGCGACGCAGCCGAGGACGAGGCCGAGCGGATGACGGGCCGCGAGCCGCGGCAGCGCCAGCAGCCGCACGAGCGACGCCGCCGCCGCGAGCGCGACCGCGATGACGAGGAGCTGCCCCGTTTCGACCCCCAGATTGAAGGCGAGCAGGGCGAGCGGCACCTCGCCCTCGGGCAGGCCGATCTCGATGAGCGCGCCGCCGAAGCCGAGCCCGTGCAGCAGCCCGAAGACGAAGGCCACGGTCCAGGGCCGCAGCCGCGCCGCGCCACCCCCGCCGCGCTCCGCCGCGACGATCTCCGCCGCGACCACCACGATGGAGAGCGCCACCAGCGCCTCGACGAGCGGCTGGGGCGCGCGCGCGAGACCGAAGGCGGAGAGCGCCAGGGTGATCGAATGCGCCACCGTGAAGGCGGTGATCGTCGCGACGAGAGGCCGGGCCGCGCGGATCAGCAACAGGAGCGCGAGGACGAAGAGCAGGTGGTCGAGGCCGAGCAGGATGTGCTGGAGGCCGAGGGCCGCGTAGGTGCGGGCGATGTCGAGGCGTGTCGGTGCGGCGGCCAGCGCGAAGACGGGGTCCTCGGGCAGCACCCGGGTGGTCTGGGGCGGACCGTCGAGCCGGTCGACGCGGACGAGCACGTCGTTGAGGGTGCCCGAGAGCCCGGCGATCCGGATCGGGCGCCCCTCGATCGGGCCATCGCAGGCGATGCGCAGCCGCGTCACCTCGCTCGCGGCGTCGCGCGCCACGGCCGACGGCCCTGCCGGCGCGCACCCCGCGGGGAAGACCGGGCTGAGATGGACCCGCGAGGCGCCGGCGACCGAGACGCGGAGGCTCACGTCGAACGCGCCGGGCGCCGTCTCGCGCAGGGTGAGCAGGGAGGGACGGAGCTCGTGCGCCGCCGCGCCGGCGACCGTCGCGCAGAGGAGCGCCCAGACGAGGGCGAGGCGGATCACCGCGCGGCCTCCGTGTTCGACGCAGCCCCGCCCGACCGCGGGCGCGCGAGATCGGCCACCGAGACCGCGTAGCGCGAGCGGAGATCCTCGAAGCGTGCCGCGGCGATCTCCTCCCGCCGGCGCGCCTCGAGGTCGCGGCGCACCGCGTCGCGCACCTCGGTCAGCGGCGGGTCTCGCGGCGGGGTCCGCTCCGCGATCCGGACGAGGTGCATCCCGAAGCCGGAGGCGATCGGCCCGGCCCAGCGCCCGACCGGCACATCCGCCAGCGCCGCGGCGAACTCCGCCCCGAAGAGGCGCGCGACCTCGCGGAGCGGCGAGGGCGGGACGACCGCGGGCAGCATCGTCGGCTCGCCGAGCGCGCGCGGGTCTGCCCCGGCATCGAGGCGGCGGCGCAGTTCCGCGGCCTGCGCGCGCAGGGCGTCGCGCGCCGGGCCGGAGCCGAGGAAGACCTGCCCGAACGCGACGCGGCCGGGCCGACGGAACCGCTCGGGATGGGCGGCGAGATGGGCGGCGAGGTCCGCCTCGCCGATCGCGATCTCGCCCGGGCCGGGTTCGAGCAGGAACTCCATCTTTTGCGCGATGCGGCGGCGGATCACCGGATCCTCCTCGCCGAGCGCGAGCGCGCGCCCCGCGCGGTAGAGCACCTCCTCGCGCACGAACGCCTCGACGACCCCGGTGAGCTCGGCCTCGCTCGGCGCGCGGCGCCAGGTGCGGGCGAACTGCGCCTCGAGCTGGGACAGCCGGGCCGCGTCCACCACGATCGCGTCGGGCGCCGTCTCCTCCCGCGCCGGCCCGGGCGACAGGGCCGCGTGGAGCCCGCTGAGGGCGGCGCCGACGATCAGGAACTGCGCCAGCGGCTGCGCCAGCAGCGCACGGAGACAGGCCCGGGTCATGCGCGCGGCCCGGCGAGATCGACGGCGAGGACGAGGAGCGAGACCGCGGCGATCCACGACCCGCCGACGCGGAGCCCGAGCTTCTGCCACGGCCGCGCCAGCGCGGCCGCCAGCCCGCCCGCGAGGACCACGATGAGGAGCGCGCCGGCGATCACCCCGGCGCGCGCGAGCGGAGCGGTGGCCGGCGCTGCGCCCTCGGGGGCGGAGTCGAGGCCGACCAGCGCCGCGCCTGCCAGCGCCAGCGGCACGACGGCGGCCGCCGGGGCCCGGCCGACCGCCACCAACAGTCCCGCCACCGCCGAGGCGGCCGCGAGCCCCGCGACGGCGGGCCCCGGGCTGCCGGCGAGCGCGACCGACGGCGCGAGACCCGCCGCGAACGCCGGGAGGCCGATCCGGCTCGCGCGCGGGACGTGCTGGCCGAGCAGCAACCCGAAGGCCGCGAGGAAAAGGAGATGCGGCAGCGCCAGCAGCGGATGGAGCGCGCCGTTCCAGAACGCGCCGACGCCGGGGATCGGCGCGTGGGCGAGCGCGGCCGCGGGCAGGGCCGCGAGGGCCGCCGCCGCCGCCGCGACGAGACGGCTCGGCCGCACCCTCAGCCCCCGGGCGTGTACCAGATCGGCGAGGTGTAGGCGCGCTCCTGCCCCGTGCGCACGGCCCCATCCGGGAGCTCGGCGCCGAGGCGGACCTTGTCGTAGAGCACCCAGCGCGGCGTCGGGATCTCGAGCACGCGCGCGTAGTAGAAGGCGTCGGCGCCCGCGTCGAAATCCGGGTCGGTCCAGACCGCCGCGAGCTCCGAGGCGCCGATCGTGTTGGTCCAGTTCGCGGCCTCGAGGTCGACCGTGTCACCGACCGGGGGCAGATGGCCCTGCGCGTCGGGCTCCCGCCCGCCCGACCAGGCCACGTCGTAGACGCGCTCCCGAAGCTCGCCCTCCGGCGTGCGCCAGCCCTTGACGATCTGGATCCGGTCGAGATTGGCGCCGATGGGATCGCGCAGCGCGTAGACCATGAAGCTCGGCGCCCCCGCCCCCTCGGGCGCCGCGCGCAGGTCGCCGCCCATCGGCACGCCCTTCTGGTAGCCCGCGAAGGCCGGCGCGCGCGAGCGCAGGTCGTCCTCGCCGAACCCCCAGCCGCCGAAGAAGCGCACCGTGATGCGCGGGCCGGTGGTGGCATAGACCTCCTTGCGCGCCATCGCGTCCCAGATCGCCTCGCGCGTGTTCTCGCTCGCCCACACCCCGGCATAGCCCGAGGCGACCAGCGACCAGCCGGGATACTCCAGCTCGCCGAACTTGGCGAAGGGATGGAGCGCTCGGGTGATCGAGGGCTCGGCCGAGGGCGCCTTGCCGAAGAAGTTCTCCTCCTCGGCGGTCGCGAGCGAGGTGTGGCTGTCGGTCGAGCCGACCATGCCGAACTTGTAGGGGTTGGTGCCGAGCCGCGCCCCGAGGGCGAGGCCCTGCTTCAGCGCCTCGCGGGCGTACTCCCCGCGCAGCATCTCGGGGGTCTTGGGCGTGGAGAGGTCAAGATTGCCGACGTCCCAGGTCTCGTAATCGGCGAATTCGTCGTCGGGCGAGAGATAGGGGTGCGTCTCGCCGTCGCCCTTGATCTGGGTGACCTCGTAGAGCGGCTCCCACTTCGCGCGCTGCTCGACATAGACGGCGTCGAGCGGCCGGCCGGTATATTGCGCGTCGACCGGAAACATGATGCCGTTCGAGAGGTTGCCGTTGTGCGCCAGCGCCAGCGCCTGCCCGCCGGTCTTGTCCTCGTACGCCTCCATCCACGCGTAGAGGTCGAGCGGGTCGGTCGAGCCGAAGGGCGGCTGCGTGACCGCCGGCATCATCTGCTCGGCGCGGTTGGCGCCGTCGCGCAGGATGACGTTGCGGTGCAGGTTGTCGCCGTTGACGAGGGCCGTCCACTCATAGGCGATAAAGGTGGTGAAGCGGCCGGGCTCGTAGTGGCGCTCGGCGGCGTCGATCACCTGGCTCCAGACCGAGCCGTAGACCGGCGAGCCGGGGGCATAGGCTTCGAGCAGGGCCGTGTCGATCGTGCCCTGGGAAAAATTGGCGATGAGGTCGAGCGTCGCCTGCGTTGCCGCGTCGCCGCCCTGCTGCACGGCGGCGTGCCAGCCCGCGCCCTGTTCGGTGGCGGTGATCGCGGGGTTCCCGGCGATCAGGTCGGTGGCGAAGCCCATCATGTCCGAATGGTCGCTCACCGCCAGCCAGTCGAGCGGGCGGCCGAGCTTGGCCGGCAAGCCGGTCGAGGAGGTGAGCTCCTCGCCCTTGGCGAAGCGGTAGGCCTCGTCGGGGCCGAGCGTGTTGCCGAACATCCCGGCGTCGAGAGACAGCGCGGTGTGCAGATGGGTGTCGCCCCAGTAGACCCGGCTGGGGAAGCTGCGCCGGGCATAGGGCGAGTAGGCCTCGCCCGGGTAGAGCCCCTCGAGCGACTCGCGCGAGGGGACGAACTGGGCGGCGGCCGGCGCCGAGAGGACGCCGAGGGCGGCGCAGACGAGGATCGAGCGGTGAAGGGTCATGTCCGGGCCTCCGATGACATCGGGGAAGCCTAGCAGATGGGCGGGGCGTGGGAACCCGTCCCGATTGCCGTCGGGGTGCCGGCGCGCGCCCTCATGGCGCGGCATCCGCCGGCGCGCCGGCGCGGGCGGCGAGGCGGGCCCGCCCGAGATAGATCCCGAGCGCGAAGCGGTCGGCCGGCTCGAGCGGTCCCCGAAGGTGGCGGGCCGCCGCGTCGGCCGCGCGCC